>JBDTYQ010000015.1:0-61111 GCA_040005515.1 bacterium | reverse complement strand
CGTTTTGGGAACCTTTAAATACATAGAGACCTTCCGAAATAATCAATCACGAGCTTGGCGCGGCTGTTGAGTCTCAAAGAGTACTACCACGATTCCCATTAACCACCAGAAGACCAGGGCGACTTCGCCATCACCGAAGTTGTAGTTGACCAGCGAACTGGCAAGAAAAGCCGCCAGTGCCCCCGTGGCCCCCAGCAATATGCCGTGCGTGTCCGTGTCGGTCCTTTCCCGAGCTGCCCTTTCGCCTCGAGTCGTAAGCAGCCAGAAAGTAGCAATCAGCCAAAGCCATAGCGCCAGACCCGGCAGCCCTCGATCAAACGCGAGCTGCAGAGGAGTTGAATGCAGGCCAATCATTTCAGTGCCGGGAAAGCCCCATTCCGACCAGTGGCGGTGCACTGCATCCATACCGTGACCAAAAACAGGATGTTGCGTGATTCGATGTGCGCCTGCTCGAGCTACTGCCAAACGAAGTGAAGAGCTTGCGTCTCCCAGTGCCAACGCTTCGGGCGCTCGCGTTTGCCAGACCACGAAAGCGCCTAACGCCAGCACCAGAATAAGCGCCGCAGGGACCAGAACCAATTCCTTGCCGCGCGAAGCACGTAAGACTATTACGCAAACTCCAATTCCGAACGCCACCAGGACAGTTCTCATCGCGGTCAGGGCGATTCCCACTCCCAGCAGAGAGCTTGCGGTAATCGCCAACTTGAAACGGAGATTGGGTCCGTGATTTTTCAGGTGGGCGAGGGCGAGTCCTAAGGCGAGTAGAGCAAGGATCTGCAGAGTCTCAGCAAAGGTTTCGTAGTGACGTGTCCAGCCCGAAGCGCGAAATCGATGTGCGCGGTGGCTGCCGGTGATCCCCGAAGGCGATTCTCTATTTTTGACTTCGCCCGCAGGAACCAAGCCGCGGCGTTCTACGTGTTCGCCACGTGAGATAAGACTGACTGTCAGGTTACTTCCAGCGGGCGCATCCTGGATTGCCCTGTCGAGTTCGGCGAGCGAATGGATTCTCCGCTCGTTGATCCTCCAGATTGCATCACCCGGGGCAACGTGCATTTGCTGTAAAGGACTGTCGTCAGCAATCGACTCTACGACTACACCCCGGCCTCGCAGCACGTCGAAGAGGCTATTAAGAGTCCCGGCAACGCCCGACAGGATCATCACGCAAACCAAGAGGAATGCCGCACGCCTCGTGACGATTGCCTGGGTCAGATAGAAAAGGAATAGAACGCAGACCGACTGGAGTTTTCGCAGGCTGATCCCAGGTTCTTCAGAAAGAAGAGAGGACGCAACTGTCCAAGCGAAGAAGCACCAGATGGGAAGGTCGAGCTTTGTGCGGCGAGTGCCCGGCTGACGCGAAGCAATGGTGCGAAGCAACCAGCCGGCCCCCACGAACACTAGCGAGATCTCCGCTCCCGCGATCGAGTGTGGCGCAAAGGCAGCGTAAAGAATGAAACCCACGAGTGCGAGACGTTGTCCGAAGACAGCGAGCGGAGATGAGATGGACTTGTCCCGAGGCGGGCGGGATATGTGTAAGGGTGTGCTCAAGGTGTCAGCCAGAAACGGTCAAGCCTTTTACGCAAAGTTCCTGCAAACCGTTGAAATTCAATGTCGTTGACACCTTCATATGCGCGTGTTAGCGTACTTGGTGACTGCTTCTTCCCGGAGATAGTCGCAGAGGTTGATAAGTCGAAAACGCGGACCGGCTCGTCCCTCTACCCGCCGCTACGATTGACGCCACTACCCTATTAGATGATACATAATACTCCACGATGGCTTTCGAAAAAGCGAAGGTTCTAAAAGCCGCTGAAAAATTCCTCTCACAGGGAAAGATCAACGCCGCAATTAAAGAGTATCGCCAGATCGTCGAGAATGACGAGAGTGATCTGACAACTCTCAACATGCTCGGCGACCTTTGCGTGCGTGCGAAGCAGAATGAGGAAGCAATCTCCTGCTTTCTCACTGTTGCGGAATTCTACCGGGAGAAAGAGTTCACGCTGAAAGCGATCGCGATGTACAAGAAGATCGATCGGCTCAAACCGAAAGATCCGGCTATCGCACATCAGTTGGCAACTCTCTATGCAGCCCAGGGTCTGACTGCCGATGCCCGTACTCAATATCTGATCGTCGCCGACGCCTGCACGCGTGCCGGCAAGACAAAGGAAACACTCGAAATACTTCACAAGGTCGCCGACCTCGATCCCAATAACACTGAAAGTAGACTGAAGCTGGCAGAGGGTTATCTCAAGGAAGGTTTGAGTGCTGAGGCCGGAGCGGCTTTTCGTCAGGCGGGTACTCATCTTCTGGACGGCGGGCACTTCGAGAGAGCACTAAACGCTTTCACAGAAGCACTCAAGATGTTTCCAAGTGATGAGACTGCTCTCCGTGGCATAGTCTCTTCGCATGTGGGTTTGGGCTCAGCTGACGAAGCTGCAGAGATGCTTGAACGACTGGTCGCGGAAAGACCGGACGATCACCAACTCGTATCGATGCTCACTCGCGCATATGTTGATGGGGACAATCCGCAGGGTGCCGAACGTGCTACAGCGTTGCTGATGAAGCAGGACTCATCGAATTACACGCGGTTCCTGGATGTCGCTAAGGCATACCTGAAGACAGGCGAGCTTGATGATGCAACGCGAGTTCTCGGAGCAGTGATTGAACAGCTCCTGGCCGGTCGCGAAGAAAATGATTTACTAGAACTCGTTAACGAAGTTTTGGCGCGTGATCCGGAACACGTTGCCGCGTTGCGTTTGCTTGTCAGGATTCACTGGTGGCAAAGAGATATGGGCAGTCTGCGCGCTGCCCTGGAACGATTGCTGGAAACCGCTCAAGCTGGCGGGCTTGTCGATGACGAGCGTTACGCGCTCACTCAACTCACTCGTATCAGTCCTGAGGAGCGTTACTCAGAGCGCCTGACGGAGCTGGGAGGCGCCGCGGAAGATATCGGTCAGGAAATGTCTTTCGTAGAGGAGCAAAGTCTTCCTGAGGCAACATCGTTCGAAAGCTTCGCGATGGTAGCCGAAGAAGCAGAACCCCTCGTGGAAGGCGCCCCCGCTGCCGAGTTTGAATTTAATTCCGTCTCCGAAGAGCCCGCATCCGATCCGACTGCGTCGTTTGCCGAGCTCAATGAGGAGAGCGTTACGACCGAGCAACCGGTCGCAGCCGCACCTGATTTCGGAGGGGATCTGGAGTTCGGCGAAGTTAGTCTCTCCGGAAGCATTCCACGTCCAAAGAGCGATTCTCCAGTTTTAGATGAAGCTCGCCGAAAGTCTTTGCTGCAACAGGAACTGGAAAGCGTGGACTTCTATATCGCGCAGGGTTATGCGGATATTGCGGGCGACACCCTTGATCTAATGCAGCGACAGTTTGGCGCGCATCCTGAGATCGACGCGCGACGTCAGCAGCTGACTGGACTTCAAGGGGGAGTTGACGCCGCCGCAGCAAGCGCCGAACCGGCCGTCTTTGAGTTCGGCGGCGAAGGAATTGGGAACAACGTTGACGTTGCCTTTGCCGGCGTCGCGGACGTTGGCACAAATAATGAACAGGTTGTTTCTCAGCCAGCTGCGACGCAACCAGCAGGCAGCGGTAAGGGAATTGATGCCGGCCTCGCTGCAATCTTCGAAGAGTTTCGTGTCGCCGCAGAAGAAGAGCCGACAACGGGGGAAGACTACGAGACTCACTACAACATGGGCACTGCCTACAAGGAAATGGATTTGCTTGATGAAGCGATCCAGGAGTTTCAGACTGCCGCTGGGCTGACCGTTCCCGGAGATAGCACCGCTCGTTACCTGCAGTGCTGTAACATGCTCGGACATTGTTTCATGCAGAAGGGGTTGCCGCGCGCTGCTGTGCTCTGGTTCAAGAAGGGACTTGAATCGCCAGGACAGGGACAAGAAGAGTCAAAGGCTTTGCGTTATGAACTAGGTGTGGCTTACGAGCAAATGGGTGATCTCAGCCGCGCGCGAGACGCATTCACAGAAGTCTACGGGGTTGACGTTTCCTATCGCGATGTCGGTGATAAGCTCAGAGAACTTGAAGATCAGAAACCACACAAGAAGCGACGGAAATAATCGAGGAAGAGACGCAAGGCCCAAGTCCTTAGCCCAATGTTGAGACCCGAGACTGGTATTGATATGTCAGCAAAGCTAAGCGTTATTTTCTACATCATCCTTTGTCTTGAGATCGGTCTCGTGCTGACCTTGCTGCCCTGGATTCCTCAAGGCTTCCTCGGGTTGAGCGATTGGGGCAGCAACTATTTCCTTTTGTATGCCGCGCGTAAGACCGGACTCTACGGATTGCAAGGTGTAGTAGCTTCAGGTTGGGTCCGGGGTGCCGTCACAGGTCTCGGCTTATTGAACCTGGGAATGGCATTTTGGGAAATCTTCAATTTTAAACAAACGCTCAGCGCCTTGCAGGGCCACCCTGTTACCGTCAACAGACCAAGCAAAGATGCGGTTCGAAGCGCACAAGCCAATCGTCTACCTGATTACAAACGGCCGGACGACCGAGCAGACAACCTCGACCAGTAAAGAGTTCTCGTCACTGCTTGAACTGGTCGCCGCGGCCGCCCGAGCGGAAGTTCCCCTAGTCCAGATTCGCGAAAAACAGTTGCGCACTCGGGTTCTTCTCGAACTCGCTGCGGAAGCCGCCGGGCTTGTGCGTGGTAGCACGACCCGCTTACTGATCAATGATCGCGCGGACGTGGCGCTCGCTTCGGGCGCGAGCGGTGTGCACCTCACAACGGGCTCGCTCGATGCTGCATTGGTCCGTCGAACATTTGGCGAGGACTTCCTGATCGGCGTTTCTACTCACTCAATTACAGAGGCGCGTAACGCACGCGACGCCGGTGCAGACTTTGCCGTGTTCGGTCCGGTTTTCGAAACGACATCCAAACAGATTTATGGTGAGCCTGTCGGTCTGGAAAAATTAGATCAAGCTGCGCGTGAGCTCGCGCCGTTCCCGCTGTTGGCATTAGGCGGAGTCGCACTTGATAAGCTGCGGGGCTGTGCTAGTTCAGGCGCCGCCGGGATTGCAGCGATTGGTCTGCTCGAGAATCCAGAGATTCTGGTCGAGGTTGTTGCGACAATCCGACAGAGCTTCCAAACTATGCGATGATGACTAATCTGTCGAAAGACCTTCCTTCATGAAAACAAAGGAAAAGAGGTAGTCTCGAGCTTGGGGAAGTGGTCCTGGCCCCGCTGTCTTCCCAGAGAAGCCCTTCGTGCGAAGCATGACTAACCCAGCAAGTGAACCTCCCATCGCTTTGACCATCGCGGGACTCGATCCCTCGGGCGGAGCAGGGGTTTTAGCCGACGTTCGAACCTTCGTTGCGTTTGGTTGTTTTCCAACCGCTGCGATTACCTCGCTCACTTTTCAAAATACGACAGGTGTGTTTGGCGCGATTCACCAACGCGCTGCAACAGTACGCGCACAGGTCGATCCAATCCTCGCGGACTTCAAGGTGGCCTGCGCAAAGACCGGAATGTTGCCTACGCGCGAGGTAATCGAAGAGGTCGCGCGTCTGTTGGTCGGCGGTGCCTTACCCGCGCCGGTTGTGGATCCAGTACTGCGCGCTACTTCCGGAGATGATCTCATTGATGACGACGCGGTGAGCTCCCTTGTGACTGAACTGTTCCCACTAGCGCGCATCGTTACGCCCAACATTCCTGAGGCTGAGCGACTGACAGGGCTCTCGATAACCGACGCGGCAGGAATGCGCGAAGCGGCACAGCGGATTCGTGAGCTGGGTGCTGTTGCTGTTCTCGTTAAGGGGGGCCACCTCGCCGCGAGGTCACCGCAAAAGGAATCCGCAGCGATCGACATTCTTGATAACGCCGGACGAGTTACTGTCTTTCGAGCTGAGATGATTAGCGGCGGAGAGATTCACGGTTCCGGCTGCACGTTGTCGGCAGCGATTGCTGCCTGCCTGGGCCGGGGAATGGATCTGGAAGGAGCGGTAGATACCGCCAAGCGATTTGTAACTCAGGCGATCCTTGAGTCGCCCCGGATCGGCCACGGCGCCCGACCGCTGTTCGCCAGATCTTCAGCGGACTTCAACAGGTAAATGATCGATTGCCAATTTCCGATTGCCGATTAGTAAGAGGTCGCCAATCAAAGTGAGACGACTGGCTCTGAACGACCGATGGCAGATCTTTAACGGTTCACTCGACTCACACTCCGGATCAATCGGTAATCGGACACACCGCATCGAAAGTTCCGATCACGCTTCGATGCTCACCTTCTCCATTTTCACTTCCGAGGCAGGCTTGTCATTACGGTCTGTCTGCGAAGCGGCGATCGAATCAACAACGTCCTGACCGTCGGTGACCCGACCAAAGATCGTGTAGTTCGGCGGAAGGCCATAATCCGAGTGCATGATAAAAAACTGTGAACCGTTTGTGTTCGGGCCGGCGTTAGCCATGGCGACGGTGCCTGCTTTGTAACCGCGTTTATAAACCTCGGACGAAGGATTGATTTCGTCCTTGAAGCGACCGCCTTCGGCTGATTCGCCGCCGCGGCCCGTGCCGGTCGGATCTCCACCCTGGATCATGAAGCCTTTGATCACACGATGAAAGATGATGCCGTCGTAATAACCGCGTTCGGCAAGCGTGATGAAGTTCTTCGTAGTATTCGGCGCATCCGTCTCCAGAAGTTCGAAACGAATTGTGCCTTTGTTGGTTTGAATTACTGCAGTGCGATTTGCCATCTATTCTTCTCCTAGTTGGCTGTTATTTAATTCTAAACTGTAGCTGGTCCTTCTCTCGAGATTACGAGGACAATTTCATCACGGAGTTCCGGGGATCGCAACGACGGCGGGAGCTGACCTGGCTTACGCAGTTGTTGTTGACTCCGCTTCCGTTGCTCTGTTGCACCCATCGCCGAGAATGAATCGTTCGACTGCCAATGCCACGCCATCCTCGTCATTTGTGGACGTCGCGTAAAGACCGTCGAGTTCGTGCAATGTTGGTTCGGCGTTTCCCATCACTACGCCCGTGCCGGCAAACTCAAGCATCTCAAGATCGTTCAGGTTGTCGCCACATGCCATTACTTCCTCACGTGCGATTCCGAGTTCGGCGGCAGCCGCGGCTACACCGACTCCCTTCGACGCAGCTGGGTTGACGATATCCAACAGTGAAAAGTCTTTGCTCGCATAGGTCGTACAAAATACTTTCACAGTTGTTCCCAGCTCACTATGCAACGCGGCTTCGAGCGTTTTCATATGCGCGCACCCGCCTGAAAAAGCCAGATGCACCGGCTCATGATCCAGATACTCAGCGACTGACGGAACCTGCCGAACTGCATCGTGAGCATCTGCGCCATGAATCCGACGGGCCCAGGCGACATATTGCAGGAGCGCCGGGTTATCGCCACTCAAGTGATCATAGACGAGTACACCCAGACCTTCATGATCGTCACTGAGGAGCGGATCCGCGCCCAGCGCCTGTCCCACACGAAGAGCGTGTCGAGCTGCTTCCAAAGGCAACGGCAAAACTGCAACCGTCTCCAGCGTCGCCGCGTGCTTTGTGAGTGCGCCATTGTGAGCGATGACCGGCACATCAAGACCTAACTCCAAAGCCAGGGGACGCGCGTCCCGGAAACGTCGACCGGTGACGATGGCAACTCGCACGCCAGCCTGACGAGCCTGCTCAAGCGCGCTCCGGTTCCGCTGAGACAACAGGCCGCGCGAGTTCAGCAACGTGCCGTCGAGATCGAGCGCAAGCAATTTTATCGACATAGGGATAATCAGAAGGTAGTTGAACCCGGAACAAAACGCAAAACAGGTAGCGAAGCTGCATGGCGGGCAGGTGCAGCACGATTGCTGCAAATGGCGCAGACTTTTACTACACCTGACAGTCGATCCAAAACTCGCGGCAGACGCCTCCGCCGACTTCCGATCGGATCACTCCGTTACCAATCATCGTTTTCCTGTAGCATACTTAGCCCGTTCACCTCTATCTATTCAAAAATGAAAGGAAGTTTCTCGATGAACATCACGCATCTTGAGTGCGCAGCATGTGGTCTGCGTCACGAGGCACAAACCTTGCAGAATCTTTGCCGCGAATGCGCAAAGCCGTTGCTGGTCCGGTATGACCTGGAACGGGCGAAGCGAACTTTGACAAAAGAATCTTTGAATGGCCGCCGCGCGGATCTCTGGCGTTACCGGGAGGTCCTCCCCGTTGAAAGTGACGAGAACATTGTCACACTCGGCGAAGGTTGGACTCCGCTACTGCACGCTGAACGACTGGGCCAAAAACTCGGATTAAGTCAGGTCTACATCAAGGACGAGGGTCAGAATCCCACGCAGAGTTTCAAAGCACGCGGAATGGCGACGGCAGTTTCGATGGCAAAGGAGTTGGGCGCCACCAAGCTCGCTGTTCCCTCCGCAGGAAACGCTGCGGGCGCTCTTGCAGCCTACTCGGCGCGGGCAGGGCTTGAGTGCTTCATCTTCATGCCGAAAGACACCCCGCGCGCGAATGTCGTCGAGTGCGAGCAGACCGGCGCGCACGTGACTCTGATGGATGGCTTGATCACGGATTGCGGTGCTGAGGTAGGAAGGCGCAAGGAAGCTGAAGGCTGGTTTGATGTATCGACCCTTAAGGAACCCTATCGCATTGAAGGAAAGAAGACCCTGGGCTACGAACTCGCGGAACAGTTCAATTGGAAACTACCTGACGTGATCATCTATCCCACAGGCGGTGGTACCGGGCTCATCGGCATGTGGAAGGCGTTTGCTGAAATGGAAGAGATGGGCTGGATTGGACCAGCGCGCCCCCGAATGGTGACAGTGCAAGCAGCCGGTTGCGCTCCGATAGTTCGCGCGTTTGCAGAAGGGAAGCGTTTCGCTGACGAATTTTCCGATGCTGCTACCGTTGCTTCTGGACTGCGCGTGCCGCGAGCGATCGGGGACTTTCTCATTCTCGACGCACTTCGCGAGTCAGGCGGAACTGCAATCGCCGTTACTGATGATGAGTTGATAGCTGCAACCGCCGAGATCGGAGCGTTAGAAGGTCTCTTCTGTGCACCCGAAGGCGCAGCGTGCTTACCGGCTTTGAGAAAGCTTCTCGCTGACGGCGCGGTAAAAGCCGATGAGCGTGTCGTGCTCTTCAACACAGGCGCGGGTGTGAAGTACCTGGAATGTTTCCCCTGATCGTTGTCATGACTTGGTATAGGCTCGGAGGTATAGCTCTAGTGAAATATCTGCTTCTGTTCGTACTCACAGCAATCCTTGTGAATTCCGCCCTGGTCTTTGGGCAAGAGAAGGATGCACGCCCCAACCAGGCGGAGTGGTCCAATCAACTGGAGACTCTCAGACGCAGCGGTCTCGAAGCGCTTTACAATCTGGACTATGACAAAGCACAGCGTGACTTCAGCGAGATCGCGCGGCTTGATCCGACGCATCCCGCCGGCTCACAGCTGCTTGCTGCCCGTCTCTGGATCAAAACCCTCTACGAGAGTCGTCGCTTACAGTCTTCGCTCTACAGTTCAGAGTCGTTCTATACGAACGGCGATGACAAGGTGGATCCAAAAATCGTAACGGAGTTTCGCAATCTGACCCGTGAAGCCAAACGTCTCGCTGACTCCCGCTTGAAGGCGAATCCACGCGATGTTGAGGCGTTGAGTTTTCTCGGCACGATAGCCGGATTGAAGGCTTCGTTCGAAGAAGCCGTAGAGCGACGGCACTTTGCAGCCCTGCGTGATGGATCAGAAGCAGTCGATCGTCACCGCGAAGTTTTGAAACTTGATCCCTCTTACGTTGATGCGCAATTGACGATCGGACTTTATGACTATGTTGTGGGATCTCTGCCACTGCCGGCGAAACTCCTCGCGGGCATAACCGGCGCGCGTGGTTCGAAGAAGCGCGGTCTTGCCGCGATCGAGCGTGTTGCTAAGGACGGGCGCTGGTCCCGAGACGATGCCAAGTCGCTCTTGATTCTTCTCTACACGCGCGAACACCGGTTTGGCGACGTCCTCAGTCTGGCGCGCGAGTTAAGCGCAAAGTATCCGCGAAATTATTTGTTCCGATTGGAAGCGGCTGATGCGCTCGTGGCCCAGGCGGCTGAGGAGAGGAAAGCGAAAAATATCGATGCAGCGGCGCAAGCCGAAGCGGAAGCGTTCAGAACTTTTGATGAATTGTTGCGCGACCGTTCGGTCCGCGAAACGGTTTCGCGCGCGCTCGATCTTGTTCACTTCAAGTATGGTGAAGTCCTACTGACGGCGGGTCAGGGGGAACGAGCGGCGCACGAGTTTCTCGCGGCTACAAAAGTGGAACGAGCGGAACCGGCACTGGTCACGATGTCTCATTTGTATGCGGCCCGCGCATTCGATTTATCCGGCAAGCGCGACGATGCGATGTCTCATTATCGCCAGGTGCTGACGCGGCCAGACATCTACGACGCACATGATGAAGCGAAGAAGGGACTGCGCGTGCCGTATAAGCTAGAGGAGCCCAGTAGTGGTATGTAGCAGACAAGGAGCAGGAGGCAGGGCGGTAGGCGGAAGCCAGAAGGGGGGATCATTCAGATGACACGGCTGTTGTGGATTGAGAAGGGAGTAGAACCTTGGAACATGTTTGTCACTCCGCGCGTAATTCCAGCCAATGTCTATCATCAAATATATTTTCACACCGAACGACGATAAATATGAGGGCGTTCGCCCGATAAATATCTACCTATTGCGAGTGCTCTATTTCCTAATGTTCGTTGGCGTCGGTTTGCAATCGTGGGCGACTCTCATAAATCACCAGGGACCCTGGGACCACACAAAGGCCGTTGCATTCTGCGTTTGGGCGGCGTACCCGACACTATCAATCTTCGGATTGATAAGGCCTCTCAGGTGGCTTCCGCTTGTGATCTTCATGATCTTTTATAAAGCGCTCTGGGTCATCGTGGTCGCTTACCCATTGTGGCGCGCCGGAGCACTCGCTGGTTCACCGGCCGAAGAAATGGCCCACGTTTTCTTTTGGGCGCCTGTGGTTGGTATCTTCGTGCCGTGGATTTACGTGTTTAAGAACTATGTCATGTGGCCGAAAAAGAATTCGGTGGCCTAAGATTCTTTTGGAGCAGGGCTCGTTTATTTCGACCTTTGTTAACGCCCGCGGTCCTGTTCCCTCCTGCGCCTGCTTCCTGCTCCTGTCACGTTGACTCCAAACGCTTTCGCCGCGTACAAACCTAGACATGCAGGAAGTGGCGACAGTCCCGGCTGCTGTGGCCGTCGAGACCTTTGATCTCGTGCGGCGCTTCGGTGACTTCACGGCGGTCGATCATATTGACCTCCGAGTTCGTCGCGGGAGCTTCTTTGGTTTTCTCGGACCGAACGGCGCCGGCAAATCAACCACCATAAAAATGCTCACCGGATTGTTGGGCCCGACGGCGGGAAAAATCCGTGTGCTCGGTCGCGACCTCGAGCACGAGCCGATGGAAGTGAAACGCCGCATCGGCGTCGTTCCTGAAGACTTGAATTTGTTCGAGCGTCTCACTGGAGCCGAGATGCTCGCCTTCACCGGGCGTATGTACGGACTACAGAAAGCCGAGATAGCCGAACGCGCCCCCGAACTGCTCGAGCTAATGGAACTGACAAGCGAGCCGAAGAAACTCATCGTCGAATACTCACATGGGATGAAGAAGAAACTCTCCCTGGCCTGCGCGCTGATTCACAGGCCCGAGATTCTTTTTCTGGACGAGCCCTTTGAGGGTGTCGACGCGATCGCTTCGCGCACTCTGAAGGATCTACTCTCTCGCCTAACCGCGCGTGGGCTTACTGTATTTCTTACCTCGCACGTGCTGGAGATAGTGGAGCGACTTTGCACGGATATCGCGATTATCTCGCAGGGAAAATTACTGGCTGCCGGCTCGCTCGCGGAACTCAAAAGAGGCATCCAAGTCGATGGCGATGGAGCGCCGGGGAAGCCCGTTTCGCTGGAAGAGTATTTCATTCATATTGTCGGCGGTGTGCGTGAGACGGGAGAGGAAGAGGTGCTGCAGTGGCTCGGGTAAGTGCCGTTGATTAGTGAAAAGTGAGGTGACTCGAAGATGAACCGAAAACTTGGTCTGACGCTCTTGAGCTCCGCCGTAGTCGCCATCGCTCTGGCTGTCATTTCCGATCCCCGATCCGTTCCCGCTCAACCTGTGTCATCGATCAACAGCGGTCATGTGTCGGTAACGATGATGGAGGGGGATGATGACGCGGTCATCGTGCGCAAGTTGGCTAAGTATAAAACCTGGACACTTGTGAATCCCACGCCGGTATTGATGGATGCTAACGCGGCGTTCGCCTGCGCTGCAGTTATCACGGGGAATCCTCATGCGAGCAAGTACATCTCGGTCTACGTAAACCAGAAAGGGCAGGATGCGATGTTGCAGCAGGAGCGACCGGTGTTCCCCGTCGGCTCGGTGATTGTGAAGGAGAAGCTGGCCTATTCGACGGCCTCGTCTCCGGAATTGCTCACGGTGATGATCAAGCGAGACAAGGGCTACGATGAAAACAGCGGCAACTGGGAATACCTTGTCCTCGATGGTTCTGCTGCTAAGATAGCCCAACGTGGCCGTTTGAAGAGTTGTAATGGTTGTCATATTGGTTATCCGAAGACTGACTACGTGACCCGGACCTACTTGCCGGAAGCCGTACGAAAAGAATTGCGGTAGTTCTTCTAAGCAACACTTCCAAAACAGGAATCAAACAACCGTGAAGTTCGGGACGCGATCTCGCCCTGTAGCGGCGCTAATAATCATTAGCGCGGTCTTGAGTGTGGGTTATCTGTGGCCCGGTGAAGGCCGCGCCGCGCCTGATGTTGAGGAAAGCCGTGTCACGAAATTTCGTGCTGAACGAGACAAGGAATTTCGCGATCCGAAAGAGTCGCCTCTGGAAGTTGCTGAATTGCCGCTCTTCAGGGGACTGTCATATTACAAGATTGATCCACGATACAGATTGCAGGCACGCTTTCGTAGAACGCCCGACGAGAAGAAGTTCAATATGCCCACCTCATCAGGTACAACTAAGGTCTATCTTAAATACGGAGAACTAACTTTTTCTCTTGAAGGTCACCAGTACGTCCTTGCTGTCTTTCAGAGTGAAGCGTTGGCGAAGACAGAGAAGTATAAGAACTACTTGCTGATTCCATTCCGTGACGCGACGAGCGGGAAGGAGACTTACGGCGGTGGGAGATATATCGACTTTGAAATCCCTGGCGGCGAAGAGGTGACTCTGGATTTCAATCTCTCCTACAATCCGTCGTGCGCCTACAGCCACCGTTATAACTGTCCAATCCCTCCACCTGAGAACCGGCTGTCGAGCAAGATTAAGGCAGGCGAGAAAGTCTATCGCAAGCTCGCCGAAAAGGCGCGCGCGATTTAAGCTAATGCAGGAATCGACAATTCAACTATGCAGCCACTGAAGGTCCTCGAGACCGAACGCCTCAGCCTCCGCCAGCTATCCACGAGCGACGCCGAGTTTCTCCTGCAACTCTTGAACGAGCCCTCCTTCATTACGAACATCGGAGATCGGGGAGTACGCACGGTGGCTGATGCGGAGCAGTATGCATTGAAGGGTCCCATCGCTAGTTACGTGGCGAACGGTTTTGGTTTGTATCTTGTCGAGTTGAAGGTAACGGGAACGTTAATCGGGATTTGCGGACTGGTTAAGAGAGACGCGCTCGCGGATGCAGACATCGGCTTTGCGTTTCTGCCGGCCTTCTGGTCACAGGGATATGCGGTAGAGTCCGCAACCGCTGTGAAAGCCTACGCGATGAATGTGCTCGGTCTACCGAGAGTTTTGGCGATCACCAATCCTAACAACTCGGGCTCGATCAGAGTGTTGGAAAAGATCGGGCTGCGGTACCAGGAGATGGTTCGAATGTCAGCCGATATTCAGGAAGTTCGGTTGTATACGTCAGATGCTCGTTGAATGATCAACTTGATAGGTGGGGGAATCCCGGTGGCTGAAGCAAAAACAAAGCGCACGGAAAATAGTGTGGCCGATTTTATTAGCCGGGTGACGGATGAGCAACGCCGCAAGGACTGCCTCGCAGTGGTGAAGATAATGAAAGAAGCCACGGGCAAGGAGCCTAAAATGTGGGGCAGGAGTATTGTCGGCTTTGGCAGTTACACATACCGCTATCAGAGCGGACGCGAAGGCGAGTGGCCAATCATTGGATTTTCTCCACGCAAGAGCGATCTCACTCTTTACATCATGCCTGGAGTTGAAACGTTTGCGCCACTGCTGGCAAAACTCGGGAAACATAAAACCGGGAAATCGTGCCTGTACATCAAGAAGTTGGATGACGTTGACTTAACCGTCTTGAAGAAGATGATTGGCCAGTCAGTGAAGAAAATGTCCGGCAAGGCGAAACGGTAAGCACGGTTCGCGCTTGTGCGAGAGCGTTGCACGGCTGATTTAGTCTCAGTACGTTTAAGAAGTTATGAGGGTTGTTTTTGGAGCGTCCGCTGTTGGGGTGAGCTTCCGAAATCTGGTTCCCTAGACCGCTTCAACAACCAACTCACGTCCAAAAGTGAAGTTCGGTCGTTTACGTCCCTTCATGTACTTCGCGGCCGTTTGCGAGAGCGCCGTGATCAGGATCGGCAAAGCAATCGTTGCATCGCAGTTCACGTAAGCAGTGTGTGCGCCGCGCGCGAGCTTGCCATAGATCAGACCTTCATCAAACGAGACAGCATTCGAGCGACCGCCTGGGTGCGGAGTGTCCGTGGTGATCTGAACAGCGTACTTATGTCCGTGATGATGATCTTTGGAGATGAATGACGAGATCTCGGTTTGCTGAATAAAGCTCTTGGGCGTGCCGCCGCCGAGGTTGATGACACCAGTTACCCGCGCGCGGCCGGTAATGTTCATCATGTCGAGAACATCCTGCACGATGTCGAACATGAAGTTGTTCTTCTTCTCAAAACGGGCTGCGGCAATGCCGACGGCGAGGCCGCTATCGGCGATTGCGGGACAGAAGATAGGTACGCGGGCTTTGTAGGCTGAAGTGAGCACGCCATCCTCGGAGGCGATCTCCGCTAGTTCGCGTCCAATCAGGTGCAGGTACTCGCGTGTTGAATACGGGCGCGACTGATCAAGTTGATTAGTAAAGCCGCCGATCCATTCATTAGCCTCACGATACTCTTCGTCACTGGCCATCAGGTCCCACATGCGACTGATCTGTGCTGAATCGAGTTCTGCGTCTGTCATCGTGGGATGTGCCTGAAAGTGGTAGCGCCCGAGCGTCTCATGTAAATCGTGGAAGAGCATCGAACCGGAGAGCACGAGCACGTCCACGAAACGGTTCTTGATCACATAAGCCAGCAAGCGACGCATGCCAGCTGGGATCAGTGCACCCGATCCGGCAACCATGATCGTGGTGTTGTCGCCCAGCATGTCGAGCCAGATGCGATGAGCTTCAGCGAGTTGCCGGCCGCCAAAACCAGTCCCCTCCATTTTTTCGAGCAGTCCCGCAACGGAGCGATCACGGTCCACCTGGACCGGACGTGTGGGGGTAATGAGATACTTCGATGCTTTCGGTTTTCGTTGCGTGACCATAAGGCTGTCAACCTCTCTCAATATTGAACTTTCAAAGGAACGATTGCGCTGGTTAGTCTTGTAAAAAAATAGGAACGGACCCGATTCATTAGACGTCCGTTTTGCGTCGGGCGCGGGCACCGGCGCCATTCACTGATAGATAGGTGTAGGAGTCGTAGCGCGATTCATAGAACTGCGCCAGCTCGGCCCCGTCTGCCTCGGTCAGCTCACCATCCTTGACGCGCTGGCTTACCAGGCGGCGGAAGCCGTCATGAAGCAGGCTGCGTTCGTAACGTGCCCCCTCGGCCGCTTCACCCACAGTCCTACCGCGAATCACCTTCTTGATCAGATAGCCTTCGTCATCGATATGGATGTGGGCCTCATGAGGTGCGCCGAAGAGGTTATGATTGTTTCCCATTACCTCCTGGTAAGCGCCTACGAGCAAGAATGCGAGGTAGTAAGTCTGACCGGGTATTAAGGCATGAAGCTCCAGCACTTGTTTCACGTCGTGCAAATCGACGAACTTGTCGACGATGCCGTCCGAATCGCAAGTGATGTCGCAGAGCGTGGCGTACTCAGTAGGTGGCTTATTGAGCCAATGAATTGGCACAATCGGAAATAGTTGATCGAGTGCCCAATGATCAGGGACTGAGCGAAAGACGGAGAAGTTCGTTAGGTATTTGGCGCAGAGCAGGCGTCGCAGATCATCAAACTCTTCTGAGACATACTTCGCTTGCTGCGCGTACTTGTCGGCTCGCTCGCACACGTCCCAGAAGAGGACTTCACCCTTTGCGCGATCTTCGAGGGAGACCAGGCCGAGATTGAACAGAGTGAACAGCTCTTCGCGGTGTTCGAGGGCATCGTGATAATACTCGCGGTAATTCTTGACCGTAATAGATGCGCGAAGGTCACCGAGTTCGGTAACTACCTGCGGATCGTCATCGTCGATTTCGATGGGCGTGATGTCTTCGACGACGGTTTCAATTTCGTCCTGAACATTTGTGACCAGGATTGCATGGTATGCGGCCAAAAATCTTCCTGACTCCTGGATGATTGTCGGGTGCGGTACATTCTCGTCGTCGCAGACTTGCTTGATTGTATAGATCACGTCGTTGGCAAATTCCTGCGCCGTGTAGTTTGCCGAAGAGTCAAAAGCAGTCTTAGAGCCGTCATAGTCCACCGCCATACCGCCGCCTACATCGAGAAGATCAACCGGGACCTTCATCTGATAGACCTTGGCGTAAACGCGAGCGGCTTCCTTCATCGCGTTCTTGATGCGTTTGATATCCGTTAGCTGCGAACCGATGTGAAAGTGGAGCAGCTTCAGCATGTCGATTCGTCCAGCCTGTTCGAGCCGGCGAATGACTTCCAGCATTTCGGTTGTCGTCAGTCCAAACTTTGCCGCTTCTCCGCCAGATTTTTCCCAACGTCCGGAACCCTTTGAATAGAGCTTTACCCGCATGCCGATCATCGGGAGTGGTCCATCGTAATCCTGAGCGATGTTCAGCACGTGATCGAGTTCATTGAGTTTCTCGATCACGATTACCACGCGCTTGCCGCAGCGGGCGCCGGCGAAGGCGAGCTCGATAAATTCTTCGTCTTTAAAACCGTTGAGGACCAAAAGGCTTTCGGCTGTCTGTTCCAACGCGAGCGCGGCGTAGAGTTCAGCCTTGGAGCCGGCCTCAAGGCCAAAGTCGTAACGTGAACCCTCGCGGAGATACTCTTCCACAACCGAGCGCTGCTGGTTCACCTTCATCGGATAAACGCAGAGGTGCGCGCCCTGGTATTCGAATTCCCGAATCGAGCGACTGAAGGCGCGTTGCAGTTTGCGGACTTGTGCAGCGACGAGCTGAGGGAAACGGAGCAGTACGGGCGCTCCAATACCACGACGGGCCAAATCATCGATGATTTCTTTTAAGTCGGCGGAGCGAGGATCCCCTTCGGCGGGCCGGACGATTAGATTCCCCTTGCGATTTACGTCAAAGTAACCTGCGCCCCAATTCTCGATGCCATAGGTTTCGAGCGTTTGCTCGATTGCCGTCGTCAATTCGCGGTCTCCTGCCAGAAGTGCTGAAAAGCCTGAATGGTATTAATTCCGAAAAACAAAACGTAGTTGTGTATCATCCGATATCGGGTGCAGAGATTTCTTGGTTGGAACGCTTAGTCGCGCAATGTAACAGAAATCCAAGAATGTTTCTATAACTTTTTTGTTTCGAAGGAGCTAGACAAGGGACTTAAGTTGTTGCTAACTAGTGGTTTACTAACCAAACCAGAGAGTGGACCGGCAGCGTTGCGGCAAAGACCTTGACATAGTAATCTAGCTAACTATAATGCAAACTTTTTTGCGCGCCGTCGCTCTATGACGTTCGCTAGTTTCCACCCCGCACCCACGCTTTATCTTTACTTCGCACCATCCGCCACGTCGGGGCGAAGAGAACCGCTAACACTCCCAAATTCCCTCAGGAGAAGCCATGAATCCTAAGACTGTGTTGAAATATGCCTCCGACCAGGACGCGAAATTTCTTTCCGTGCGTTTTACAGACCTGCCAGGTTCCTGGCATCACTTAACATTTCCCATCGGCGAACTCGATGAAGACAAGTTTGAAGACGGCTTTGGCTTTGACGCTTCGTCAATTCGTGGTTGGGCGGCGATTCACGAATCCGACATGCTGCTGGTCCCGGATCCCTCCCGCTTTTGGATCGATCCATATGCAGACCACGTAACGCTGTGCCTGATTGGTAATGCTGTGGATCCTATTACCAAGGAAGGTTACGCTTTTGATCCCCGCTCAGTGGCTTTAAGAGCCGAGAGTTACTTGAAGTTTACGGGATTGGCGGACATCGCATATTTCGGACCGGAAGCCGAGTTCTTCGTCTTTGATTCCGTAAAGTTCCACAATGATCCGCATTCCGCGGGCTTTACCCTCAATTCTGACGAGGCCCACTGGAATAGCGGGCGCGACGCCGATGAGTTTTCGGGATCGAACCTGGGTTACCGGATTCGCCCCAAAGAAGGTTACGTTCCAGTACCGCCAAACGACTCTCTTAGCGACCTTCGGTCCGAGATATCTCTGACCCTCGGGAAATGCGGAATTAATGTTGAATGCCATCACCATGAGGTTGCCACAGCGGGCCAATGTGAGATCGATTTCCGCTACTCAACTCTGCTGGGAACTGCGGACAACTTACAGATGTTTAAATACGTGGTGCGAAACACGGCTTATCAGTACGGAAAAGCAGCGACGTTCATGCCGAAGCCCCTCTATGGCGATAACGGCTCCGGGATGCACTGTCACCAATCTTTATGGAAAGGCGACAAGCCACTCTTCTCCGGCGATGGCTATGCAGGATTGTCTGAGATGGCTCGTTACTACATCGGCGGATTGTTAAAGCACGCTGCCGCCGTAGTCGCTTTCGCAGCACCCACGACCAACAGTTACAAGCGCCTCGTTCCCGGTTTTGAAGCTCCTGTTAACCTGGCTTACTCAGCCCGTAACCGTTCGGCGGCGATTCGCATCCCGATGTTTTCAACGAATCCGAAACTGAAACGACTTGAGTTTCGGCCGCCTGACCCATCCTGCAACGCATACCTCGCTTTCTCAGCGATGTTGCTCGCGGGTTTAGATGGAGTTCAGAACCGAATCGATCCGGGCGAGCCGCTCGAGAAGGACATTTACGATCTCTCACCAGAAGAGTTGAAGGATGTTCCGACGCTGCCAGGATCTCTCGACGACGCGCTCAAGGCACTGGAAGCCGACCATGACTTTCTGCTGAAGGGCGATGTCTTTAGTCCACAACTGATCGAGCGCTGGATCACATACAAACGTGAAAAGGAAATTCAGCCGCTCAGAATGCGACCGCATCCCCTCGAGTTTGGAATGTACTTCGACATCTAAACCACTCCTGTTCACGGTCCAACGCGTGTTACCAGCGTTGGACCGTGGCAACCCCTACCCTTAAACCTATGCCTTTCCAACCCGTGACGCTTCAAGGTGACCACGTCCGCTTGGAGCCGCTAACCCTTGATCATCTTGATAGCCTCTGTGAGTTCGGATTGGATCCGGAACTCTGGCGCTTCACCACTACTCAACTTCGTAATCGCGAAGATATGAGGGAGTACGTTGAAACGGCTCTGCGTGCGCAACAGGAAGGAACTGCGCTTCCTTTTGTGACGATTGATCTTGAGTCCGGTCAAGTCATTGGGTGCACCCGATTCGCTAATATTGATAGCCATCATCGTCACATGGAGATCGGCTGGACCTGGGTAGGAGTGCCCTGGCACAGAACTGTGGTGAACACAGAGGCGAAGTACCTGATGCTGCGGCATGCCTTCGACACCTGCCATTGTATTCGCGTGGAATTCAAAACCGATTCGATAAACGAACGCTCGCGACGGGCGTTGCTGCGTATTGGAGCGAAGCAGGAAGGAACCTTCCGCAATCACATGATTGTCCACGACGGCCGCATTCGCCACACTATGTATTTCAGTGTCATTGATTCCGAATGGCCCGAGGTCAAAGCAAATTTTGAGGTCAGACTCTCGGCGCAGGCACCGGGTCTTTCCAGACCGTGAAGCTGGGAAAGCATCCGATTGATATCGCCGTCTGCAGGAGCCGTCGCTGGTGGCGACGGCTTTTTTGTGACTAGGAAGAAGATCATGGATCTAATGGCCTACATTCTTTCGACCGCGTAAGATGACCAGCGTGCCGATTGTTGATGAAAGGGTTACATCTCTCCTAAGAGAACTGCCTGATCCGCAGGGTGCGCGGCTCTTCCTCGAGCGCCTGGCGCAGGAGCATCCACGCGCTCATCGCAACCTGATCAGCGAAGCCGGCCTGCTTGCCGACGCCCTGACTCTGGCTGCCTGGAGTCCTTTGCTCGCTACAACTCTCGAGCAAAACCCCGATTACATTCCCTGGCTCTCACGTGAACGGACCAACCCGCGAGTCAGAAGCCGCGATGAGCTAAAGGAATCTCTCGCGCGCTTTGCGCTCACAAATTCGTCCGTTACAACACAAGTGTTGTTGGCGCGTTTCCGTCGTCGCGAACTGCTGCGCACGTATCTGCATGACATTCGTCGCACGCACGCACTCGTAGAAACAACAGAAGAACTTTCGAACCTCGCAGACGCGATCCTTGATTACGCCCTTAGCCTGGCGCGTCAGGATCTTGATAACCGTTACGGGCCGCCGCGCCGTAGTGACGAGCGAGGCCGCAGCGCCATCGCGGAGTTCTGCATCGTTGCTCTCGGGAAACTCGGTTCACTTGAGCTCAACTACGCCTCCGATATCGATCTTGTATTCATCTACTCGGACGAGGGCACAACCTCGGGCAAGGGAGAACGGGGCGAGGTTAGCAACCGAGAGTACTTCATCAAGCTCTCGGAAACGGTCGCCAAAATCGTCGGCCAACCAGCAGGCGAAGGCGCCGCCTATCGAGTCGACCTGCGATTGCGTCCGCACGGCCGCGATGGCGCCCTGGCGTGTTCCCTAAGTGAAGCGGTGCGCTACTACAAGGAAAACGCGCAAGCCTGGGAGTTGCAAACTTTGATTCGCTCGCGAGCGGCAGCAGGATCCACACCGCTCTTCGTCCGTTTCGCAGCAGCTGTACGCAGTAAGGTGTTTCGTCCCGGTGTGTCTGTAAAGGACGCCCTCGCCAGTGTGCGGCTCGCTAAAAGCAAGATCGATAAACACATCTCCGGCAACTCCGGAGGCTTTAACGTCAAACTCAACCGTGGCGGCATCCGAGAAATTGAATTCATCGCCCAGGCGTTGCAACTGGCTCATGGTGGAGATGACGACTGGTTGCGCGCAGCGCATACACAGATCAGTCTGGGCCGGCTTGCCGACAGAAACCTGATTACGGAGCAGGAACGGACTGAGCTTTCCGATGCGTACACATTTCTCCGAACCCTCGAACACCGTCTGCAGATGGAGCACGGGCTCCAGACCCACGCCGTGCCTCCGGCGCTCGAGCAGCGTGCTCTAGTCGCTGCACGAATGAAGTTCTCGGGACCTGGAGCGCTAACCGCATTCGATCACACGCTGCAACTGCACATCGCGAACGTAAGCTCGGCCTTCGAGCGCGTCTTCCGTGTTGATGACACAGACGGCGGTTCTGCGACACCGGTCCTCGATGGCTTCCCACCCCGCGCCGATACAACGTCAGCGCTAGACAGTTCCCAATCCGGAGTAGCAGACATCGCGGCCGCACGCTCGGCGGCCGCCTTGTTCGCGCCTCGGTTGGCGGCTGACCGCGAGACAAGATCGATCGACGCCGAGTCGCTCGCCCGGCTTTTGAATCAAGCGGCCCACGCGTCACTCAATCCCCATCGGGCTCTGACAAACGCCGCACGAGTCGCTTCATCACTGGACAAAGCTGAAGACGGGATCAAGGTCTCAGAAGGAAACTTGCTCGCGTTGGTACAGCTCTGCGGCTCGTCCGAATTTTTTGGAGAGATGGTGGCCAGCAATCCATTATTGATCACCTCTCTCGCACCGGATGAAGTGCATTCTCGCCGAGACTATCGTTCCATGCTGCGGGCCAGTATTAATCCAGAGAAAACTTTTACCGCGGAGTTGTCCGCACTGCGCCGCACGTGGGCGAAGTTGCTAGTGGAAATAGGAGCTCGCGACGCTGCGGGACAGCTTTCGACCTTCGAGGTAAATGGTTTACAAACCGAACTCGGCATAGCGAGTATCAATGTCGCGTATCTCGTTGCCAGACGGGAGTTGGTGCGACGTTATGGAAATTTGAGCGCAGGGCCACGCATCGCTGTTCTTGGTTTGGGCCGCTTAGCCAGTGGCGGCGTGGACTACGGGTCTGACCTCGATGTGGTGATCACTTACGATTCGATGGTGCAGTCGCCAGTCGCCGCGATGTCCCGTGACGAAGCATACGCGCGACTCGGTGAGCTGATGCTCGCCGCGCTTTCCAGTGTTACCCGAGAAGGCTATCTCTATCGCGTCGATCTAAGACTGCGTCCTGATGGACAGAGTGGACCATTGGTTATCAGTTCGCAGGGCTTCCTTGATTACCTGAAACAACGCACGGCCGTTTGGGAGTGGCTTGCCTACGTGAAGCTGCGGGCCGTCGCAGGCGATCTGGAACTGGGGAAGATGATCGAGACGCACGCGCGACACGCCATTCATGAGGCGGCCAATAGAACTGATCCAGAGACTTTGAAACGAGAGGCGCGACATGTTCGCGAAAGGCTGGAGAAAGAAAAAGGGAAACGCGCTCGTCAGGCTGGTACCGACGTTAAGTACTCGGCAGGCGGGATGCTTGACGTGTACTTCGCGACTCGTTACCTGCAGTTGCGTGACGATATGCCGGACGAAGGCGAGGATCGTTCTACCGCAACTACCCTGGAACTGCTCCACGCAACTGGTTCGCTGGACAGTGAAGACTTCGCCGCTCTGAGTAGCGGATACGCTTTGCTCCGATCAGTCGATCATCATCTCCGACTTATTCTCGGTCGCCAGTCCCGTCTGCCCGCGAGCGATCATCCGGCTTTAGGAGACATCGCAAGACAACTTGGCTTCTCCACAGGAGCGGCGCTGAATATAACGCTCGCGCAAGCAATGAATGGAATACATGAGGCGTACGACCGGATTATGTCGTAGTCCCTGTGGAGTGCGCGGCAGAGCGAAGCGGCGACGGCGATTTGGGTGGTTTCCTCTCATGAATGCTCTGCGGATCCAAAGTGGGGTCGCGCTGCGGTTGCCACCGCACTCCAAAGGCACTATGCCATGGTTCCCTGATCGATCGCCTCATACCAGCAGCGCGTACACCACAGATGTGTCTTCTGACGTTCCGCGAGGGGCTCGTCCACGGCCATGGGCAAACGCGGCACGATTTGGCGCTCATCCTCGTTCAAGTCAGCCCATGCTTTCAGCCGTTCTTCGCCGCAACGCGGGCAACTGTTTTCAGTATTCACAGGGTTATTCCCCTCTAAAATTTGTGTGTTTACGTATGCAGCCCCATCGTGTAACGTAGCTTTAGCGCGATTGGGTACAACAATGCGCATCAGGATAACATCAAGATAGGTAGCAGAAATGGTGGGAGCATGAATGTTCAGAATTAAAGCGTCGTATTCAGAACAACTGGAATTGAGCACTACGATAGAACGCGCCAGGGAATTCTTCAGCGAGTTTCGCAATTTTGTCGATCTGATGCCGGGCATCGAAGGCATCCGGAAAGAAGCAGGTGGAATCACGCGGTGGATGGTCCGCGCGGAAGTGCCGGTTATCGGTCCAGTTCACGCGAGCTTTGCTGTAGAGAAAACCGAAGATGGCCCGGACAGACTGGAGTGGTCTCCGGCCCGTAGCGAAGTGAAAAACTATCTCCGGTACGCGGCGGCATTTGAAGAACGTGGCCAGAAAGTTTTGATCCGCATCGCCCAGCATGTAGAACTGCGGCGGGCTCACGGCAGAGAGTTACACCGCCTGGCAAGCCTCGTAGGTGAGGGCGCGATCAGCGCGGAAATGCAGAAGCGAGTCCGCGAGATGATCAAGACGTTCTTGCAGCGAGCTCAGGCGAAACTCGAGAGCGAAACTGCGTGCGAACAGGAGGCGGTTTCGTTGCCGTAGCTCGGCTGGCCTGGATGTTCGACTGAAAAATGAGCCGGAGTGATTAGTTTCACTCCGGCTTTTTGGTCTTTCTGTCCTTGGCACCAGAAGTCTCAAGAGTTCAGTGGTATGCGGCTCAGCCGCTCTACGGGCGGTAGCCTCTCGCTTACAATCGCTGTCGGTTTTGTCTTGAGGCTACGCCTGGGTTCGGTGATGGACTCTGAAGGGCTGCGGATCGGTTCACAAAAAGCTGTCGTTCTACATAAACACTCCGGTCCTCTGGACCAAATGCTCTAACTTACACTTTCGCCGAACGCTCCAGCCTTGCCGCCCCGTCTCCGCGTCCCGCGTCGCAAGGTTCCCGTACCCGTGTCGCCGCGTTTCACTATTCATTCTTTAGCAGTTGCAGTCGGTCCGGCGGAAGCGTCACGAAACAGGAGTCGCCAACGTTCAGGCCGTCTGGTCGGAGCGTTAGCGCCTCCAGTTGTAATCCGTTCGATTCAGTCTTGATGCTTGTGGTGGCCCCGGCGAAATCGATCTCCCGAACCTTTGCGGGGAGCACGTTCTCCACCCCATCCATCTCATTATTCAGGCGCACATGCTCCGGACGAATAGCGAGAACGCAGGGCTGATTCAGCGGTGCAAGTTCAACGTGCGATACGAAGAGTCTCAGAATGTGATCGCCCTCGAGCGTCTTGAATTCGGCAAGCGTTTCTTTGCTGGAACTGACGCGCATCACTCGAATCAAATTGTTGCGTCCGAGAAATCGCGCGACTGAGATCTGCGACGGTTGTTCGTAAAGCTCGCGTGGTTTGCCAGTCTGCAGGATGCGCCCTCCCATCATCACGCTGATGCGATCGCAGAGCGCGAAGGCCTCCTCCTGATCGTGCGTCACATAGACAGCTGTGAGTCCAAGTCTGTTAACCAGCTCCCTTAGTTCACCACGCATTTCTTCACGGAGTGCCACATCGAGATTTGAAAGCGGCTCGTCAAACAACAGCAGCGCCGGCTCAATAGCGATAGCGCGAGCGATTGCGACTCGCTGTTGTTGACCACCAGAGAGCTCGGCGACTCGGCGTTTTTCGTAGCCGGGAAGCTGAACGAGTTCCAGAGCGCTGCTGACGCGCCGCGTAACTTCCGTTTTTGGCTTGTGGCGAGCGCGCAAACCGAAGGCGACATTCTCAAAGACGTTCAGATGAGGGAAGAGAGCGTAGTTCTGGAAGACCATGCCGAAGCCACGTTTCTCCGGCGGCAAACTGGTAATGTCGCGCCCATCGAAGTGGATCGTTCCGGAGTCAGGCGTTTCCAGCCCGGCAATCATGCGAAGCGTTGTCGTCTTGCCGCAACCGGATGAACCAAGCAGCCCAAAAAATTCACCGCGCTCAACGTTTAGAGACACTCCGGCAACCGCGGTGGTCGAATC
The DNA here is from genome assembly GCA_040005515.1 of bacterium. Classification (GTDB taxonomy): domain Bacteria; phylum Acidobacteriota; class Blastocatellia; order Pyrinomonadales; family Pyrinomonadaceae; genus PSRF01. The sequence continues at coordinate 35,611 of JBDTYQ010000015.1, read as the reverse complement.
AAAACGTTTGGAAAGTTGGTTCAGTGATACTAGCGACATCAACGAGGTTACGAGTTTCGAGTGATTTTGTCTTTTTGCCTGGCTCTGGCTCTCTTTCGAGTTTGATTGGAACGCCGCCATGCTAACAGCGGCAAGTCCATGTCCAAAGTCCAACGTCAGAGGTTCAAAATCTAACGTCTCAGATTGAACGCCATTAGCTCGACGTCGGCGAAGTCACGACGTTGGACAGGGGACATGGGCTTTGGACCTAAGTACTTCGTGATAGATTCGTGAAGCGCAAGACTTAGGTTGTTTGGTGAGGTTTGTTTGAATGCCAGAAACACACACTAAGAGGATCGCCAAGAAGGGAAGCTTTGAAGTCATCAAGCATTTGCTAAAGATGATTCCCATTATCGGGCCAGTGTTCTCCGTGGGATTTGCCGGCCGTGACATCAAGAAGAAAGGCCTCCTGCCAGGCGCGGTGCATGTTGCGTTAGATGTAACGCCGGTGGTGGGAACCGCGAAAAATGTAGTTGAGCTTTTCACGGGGGATTGGATTCCTGACAAGCCCGTTCCAAATTCCGAGTCAACCTCAGCCAATCCCTCGACGCCTGCCGGCAAGTAGTCCATCTCTCGAAAGAATTTAACCAGCAACATCAACCGATCAACGGCAACAGCGTCGACTTTTTGGAGTGCGCGGGACCTGGCGCCGCTTTGGCCGGATACGACCTGTCGCACCCTGACGTCTGCCAGTGCGAATGAAGGCGGCGCCGGGCCGCCGCGGGACAAAGCCGACAGGTCACCGCACCTCAAGGAGTTGACGTCGGTGTTCGCGTTCTACTGAAAGTAACGTGAGAAGAACTCTCTAGGCATGAATCGGCGGCCGCCCAGTGAACGGCTGCATTCGTTCATAAGCATCGCCGAGTTGGAAGAGCGTCGATTCAGACCAGTAAGGACCAAGCAGTTGAAAGCCGATGGGCAGTTTCTCAGACGAGAGACCACACGGGACATTCATGCCCGGCACCCCTGCCAGGTTCGCCGTCACCGTGTAGACATCGTTCAGGTACATCGCGAGGGGATCGTCAACCTTCTCGCCCAGCGGGAAAGCGGGTGTAGGCGTTGTCGGTGTAATGATCGCGTCGCAGCTTTCAAATGCTTTGCGAAAGTCTTCCTTCAGTAGCGCGCGAACCTGTTGGGCCTTGCGATAGTACGCGTCGTAGTACCCGGCAGACAGCACATAGGTCCCGAGCATGATGCGTCGTTTCACTTCCGGCCCGAAACCTTCCTCGCGTGTCTTGCGATACATCTGCCTCAGTTCCGGCGCGTCTTCGGCGCGAAAACCGTAACGCACGCCGTCAAACCGCGCGAGGTTCGAGGAAGCTTCTGCCGTGGCGATGATGTAGTAAACGGCAATGCAGTACTTCGCGTGCGGCAGGTCGACGTCAACAATGTCTGCGCCGAGCTCGCGGTAAGCGTCGATGGCGTTCTCAACTGAAGCGCGCACTTCCGCGTCCAGGCCCTCTCCGAAAAGAGATCGTGGGAAACCGATGCGCAAGCCTTTGACTTCACCCGAGAGTCCGGCGGTGTAATCCGGTACCGGCACATCGGCCGTGGTCGCGTCCCGGATGTCGCGTCCGGCAATCACACTCAGAACAGTTGCCACGTCGTGAACACTGCGGCCAAAGATCCCAACCTGATCCAGCGACGAAGCAAAAGCGACGAGACCGTAACGCGAGTTGCGTCCGTACGTGGGCTTCAATCCGACTACGCCACACAACGCAGCCGGTTGGCGCACGGAGCCGCCTGTATCGGAGCCGAGTGCGGCAGGGACAATGCCGGCAGCAACGGCCGCAGCGGAACCACCTGACGAACCACCCGGCACGCGCGAGAGGTCCCAGGGATTTCTGACTGGCCCGAACGCCGAGTTTTCGTTGGAGGATCCCATGGCGAACTCATCGCAGTTTGTCTTGCCGATGATCACCGCGCCGGCACCTTTGAGACGTTCGATCACGGTGGCGTTGTAGGGCGGATGATAGTCGCCCAAAATTCTCGACCCGCATGAGACTTGTAGCCCGCGCACGCAGATGTTGTCTTTGATCGCAATGGGAACCGCTGCCAGAGTTGGCGTCTGGGAAGCAGGACGGGCATCGATCTCGGCGGCCTGGGCCAACGCTCCCGCGCGATCGATTTCAAGGAATGCATTTAAGGATTCATTGAGAGACTCAGCAGACTTGATCGAGTTCTCGACAATGGCCGTAGCCTTCGTCTCACCGCCGGTCAGGCGGCTCCTCAAGGTTGCGATCTCTCTAATTGCTTCATTCATGTGATTTTCGAATGCCAGCTGGGGATTGCCAACTGCTAATTGCCGATTTCCAATTGCTGATACCGAAACTTGATCGGTAGGTTCCGACGTACGACTCCTGACTCCTGTTAAAGAATTTTCGGCACACGGAAGTGGCCCGAAGCGGGATCGGGAGCTTCTTCAAGAGCAAGCTTCTGCCCAAGAGATGGTCCGACTACATCGTCACGCGCTGAATCAGTCGCCTCGCCTTCCGGCGTTAGCCCTCCCAGCGATGGCTCAACACTGCTCGTGTCGAGTGCGTTGAGTTGCTCGACATAAGTCACGATCTCACTCATCTGCGGAGCAAAGATCGCGAGTTGCTCCCGCGTGATCTCCAGATGCGCAAGCTGCGCGATCTTCTCAATATCTTCTTCAGTTATTTTCATAAATGGGTTTTGGGTAACGCGAACTGTTAGTTTGCGTCCGGTTGAATGCCATACGATTGCTTTTCGAGCCGCCGGATGCAACTTGTGGCAGCACTTAGAAAAGCACGGCGCAAATCGTTGTCCTGAATAGACGCTGCTGCATTCAGCAGTTCCAGAGGCACAATGTTCGAGTCCGTTTGTCGTTGGCCCTCTTGCCGTTGCGGAGCGCGCAGTCGAGCTACAGCGGTCGGATCTTCCCGAAAGTCCAGAAACGTCACTCGGGTTTCTCCGAGGATGGAATTCAAGCGGAACAATAACTGGCCGCTGAACGATTGCATTTGCTTGCGCCATGTCGCATCCGCTACTGCCACAAGGAGAGTCTTCTCCTGGAGTCGCAATGGTACTGCATGGTCCCGTAGACCTTCGCCCGCTGCGTATCTCCAGGCCGCGAAACAGGCCGCCTCACTAACCTCAGGAGAAGCGCCTGCTGCTTTCAAAATCGCCGGCAGTGCTTTGAGTAGGCTGTCCATAGCGGGAATCTGTAATCAGGAGAACGTTAGAGGTGACAAATAAGACGTGGACAGGTTAAAAGAGGTCCTTCTCAGGTACAAAGTACAAAGCACGGGAAGCGGTGCAGATCAACTAAATTGACCGCTCGGTCACACGATATCTTTCGTTGCGAGTGTAACGGAGAATCTGTTGCAGTAACAAGCGGAGGGTCTTTTGGAAAACGTAAAGCAAACCAAAGGTGTGTTGCAGGAAAAGCTGGTGCTCGCTTCGAAGAGTCAGCGACGCGTGGACATTCTCAACGCCGTCGGTTGGCCCTGCGAAAGCATCCCCGCGAATATTGACGAGACGCGGCGTCCTGATGAAGACGCGGTCTCGTACGTGAAGCGTCTAGCGCAGGAGAAAGCAAAAACGGTCGCGCAGGGGATTCCTTCGGGACTGATCGTCGCTGCTGACACGATCGTCTTGGTGGACGAGGAAATTCTTGGTCAGCCACGCGATGAAAATGACGCGCGGCGAATGCTCAAACTACTAAGCGACAAATGGCACGATGTGCTGACAGGTGTGGCGCTGATTCGGAGGGCGCCTGACGCCGGGCGCAATGAACTGTTCGTCGAGTATGAAATAACGCGCGTCCGCTTCGCAGAGATATCTAACGAGGAGATCGATTGGTACATCGCGACTGGGGAGCCGATGGGCAAAGCCGGTGCGTACGGCATCCAGGGAAGAGCGGCGTTATTTATCGAGGAGATTCAGGGAGACTATTTCAACATCGTGGGATTACCAATCAGGCTCGTGTACGAGCTCCTAAGCAGAAGTCAGGATACAGGAAATAGAAGACAGGAGATTTAGGCCAAAGCCTCATGAAGAAATTCGACGCTTGACTGAGAGAAGTAGAGTACCAAAGTTTCTATCTTGACTCCTGACTCCTGCCTCCTAGAAAAGCACACTTCCGCCATCGACATTGATCGCCTGTCCATTGATTGCGCGTCCTTCTTCCGAAGCGAGTAAGAGCGCGAGAGAGGCGACCTCTTCAGAAGTTACCAGCCGATTTTGCGGACTCATGCGTTTGATTGCAGCCAAGGCTTCTTCTGCCGGACGTCCTGTCTTGGCGGCAATGTTCTCGATAGCGCCCGAAGTCATTTCCGTATCCACATAACCCGGACAGATCGCGTTCACCGTGATCCCTTTGGCTGCATATTCCAGCGCCGCCGATCGCGTCAGGCCCAGTACTCCATGTTTGGACGCGGCGTAAGCAGCAATATAAGGCGCTCCGGTCTTGCCGGCGATTGAAGCAATATTGATGACGCGACCCCAACCACGCTCGAGCATCGCGGGCAGCGCCGCGCGCAGACAGTAGAAACTGCCGGAGAGATTGACCGCGAGGATGCGGTTCCAGAGTTCGTTGTCGGTCTTGTGGAGCGGTGCGCTTTCAGCGATGCCGGCGTTGTTCACGAGAATGTCAGGCCCATGACCGAAAGCCGCGACGGTGTCGGCAAACATCCGTTCAACGCTGCTCAGGTCCGACACGTCGCAAACCAGGGCGAGCGGTTTCGTCTCGCCGCCAATCTCAGCGGAGACCCGCTCAATCTGGTCGCGTGTGCGAGCCGCGAGGATCAGCTGAGCGCCTTCGCGCGCGAACTCGTGCGCAATCGCGCGTCCAATGCCGCGTCCACCGCCGGTGATTAACGCTAGTCGGTTAGCAAGCTTCATGAAAAGTTTCGAGTTTCGAGTTTAAAGTTTCGAGTTCGCCATTGAGGCTCAGTGTTACATCAACGGTGCACGATTCGGTCACCCAGAATGAGAAGACTTCAACTGCTAACTTCGAACTTGAAACTTTAAACTCGGAACTCGAAACGTTCTAGTATCCTGTGAACCTGGCCGGTCGCTTTTCGAGAAAAGCACGGATTCCTTCACGCGCGTCATCAGACTCGAAGCAGCGCAACTGCGCCTCCGTTTCATTACGCAGCATCTCTTCCAGTTCGGCAGATTGGCCCAGGTAGACCGCGTGTTTCGCCGAAGCGACTGCCAGCGGCGGCGCTTGTCGCAAGCGCTCAGCGAGCTCTCGGGTCGTTGCTTCCAACTTTTCCGGCGCCACCACTCGATTAACTATTCCCAACCGCGCTGCTTCTTCAGCATCAATCGGTTCACCGAGAAGGAACATCTCGCACGCTCTGTTCGGCGTGACCAGACGAGGCAGGAAATAAGTGCCGCCCCAATCAGGATGCAAACCGATCTTTACGAACGACTGACTAAAGCTCGCAGCGGTCGAAGCGACGCGCAGGTCGCAGGCGAGCGCGAGATTGCACCCCGCGCCCGATGCCAATCCGTTGACGGCAGCGACTACAGGTTTAGTCATCTGCCGAATCGCTGTTACCACGCGGCGCGCCGAGCCGAGCAGACGCGAGAACTCTTCCTTGTCCTGGCGCTCCACGAGCTCCGCCATGTACTGGACGTCGCCTCCCGCACAGAAGGCGCGACCCGCACCTGTGATCACGACAACACGAATTGAGCGATCGCTGCCGGCCGCCTCAAGCGCTTCCGCCAGGTCGCGCCGCATGTGCCCGATGAAAGCATTTAGCTTCTCGGGACGGTTCAGCGTGATGGAATAAATGCCGGAGTCTTCGGTGATGTCGATGTTTTCGTACACAAGAAGTTTCGAGTTTCAGGTTTCGAGTTTCGAGTTGCAAGTTTCAAGTTTCGAATTCGCGAGCGGTCTTTGCTTCTACGGTTAGAACCGATTCAATCACTGACTTGGTATTTCAACTTTGAAGAGCGAACTCGAAACTCTGAACTCGAAACTTGAAACTACTTTCCCTTGAATTCCGGTTTGCGCTTGTTTACGTAAGCGTCAAGTCCTTCCTTCGCATCTTCAGATTGGAAAAGTTGTTGCTGTAGTTCCCGCTCAAGCGCGAGGGCCGATTCGAAAGGAATCTCAGCGCCCGACTGCACGCTGCGTTTAATCCTGCCAACTGCGTGGGCCGCCCGGTTGGGCGATGTAAATTGTCGCGCGTAGTCTCTAATTTTTGTCTGGAACTCCTCAAGCGACTCCGTATCATAGACATCGTTGATAATTCCCAGTTCCTTGCCGCGCTCAAACGCGAACAGTTCGCCAGTCGCCATCAACTCGATCGCTTTCGACTTGCCGACTATTCGCAGGAGACGTTGCGTGCCGCCTGTCCCAGGCAGAACACCGAGTGACACTTCCGGCAGGCCCATCTTGCCAGCGCCTTTCCGTGCTATGCGGATATCCGCAGCCATTGCGACTTCGAGGCCGCCGCCGACGCAATGGCCGTTGATGGCCGCAATCACGAGTTTGGGAGTCTGCTCGAGGCGCGAAAGGGTTTCGTTGGCGTGCAGACAAAAATAATACTTGAAGCTCGGGGTCACGTTCTGCAGCATCTGGATGTTGGCCCCAGCGCAAAAGAACTTCTCGCCGTTGCCGGTGATCACGATGACCTGAACAGAGTCGTCCATGCGCGCCGCGAGGATCGCGCGATCCAAAGCCTGCATCATTTCGTGCGTGTAGGTGTTTGCAGGAGGATCGTTAAGGGTCAGGAGGGCGACCCGATCGTCCACTCGATACTGCACGAGGTCATCGACCGCGACTCGCTCTTGATGTGCTTCGGCTGCCATTTGAAACTCCTGCTGGTTCAGTGTTGAGGCACGCGCCAGACGCTCAATCTCTCGACCATGGCGTGCGAATGTGATTCCGACGCGTCTGTCGCTGGACCCATAAGCAGCCCATTGAGAAAGAGCCGCGTGATGTTGTCGACTAATTCGGAGATAGAAACTTTGCCGTTGGGATCGTACCAGTTATATATCCAGTTCATCATTCCGAACAAGGCATAGGTAGCGACGGTCAAGTCGATCTCGCGCCGCTCGCTTTCCAGTTGTTGTTGGACAGCGCCCAAAATTTCGCGCGCGAGCTTTGTGTACTTCTGTTTCTTTCCCGACACGTGCAGGTGCAAATCGCCGGCGAGCGAGTCGGCCTCGTGCGAGAGCACCTTCATCTCCGCCATGTTCGCGGCAAAGAACGCGAGGTGGTTATCGATGAAGATGCGCAGCTTCTGCACCGGATCCGATGCTTCAGCCAGACGTTCCTCGAGACGTTCGAGAACGCGCCCGAAGCAATTGTCCTGAATCAGAAACAGCAGCTCTTCTTTTGACTTGCAGTAGTGGTAGAGCCCGGCGAGGCTGACTTCGGTCGCGCGCGAGATATCACGCATGGATGTCGAGTGATAACTCTTCTCCGCAAAGATCCGCGCGGCGGTGCGCAGGATGAATTCTAATTTCTGATCGTACTTTGAAAACTGGGACATAAACTTGGTTAGTAGTCGGTGGTCAGTTGGTGGCCCACTCAAATTACTAACAACTGACAACCTACTGCCTTTAAAGCCTTACATATTCAAACTCGAACGGCTTGCCCTTCACGCCAGATGTCGGTGGGGCGATCCAGTTCGCGATCTTTCCTACCGTAACGACGGGATGCATTAGGCTGCGCACGTACTCGCGGTCCTCAATCGTCGGCAACCAAGCTGACTGACGTTGCTCAAACTCATCTTTGGTAATCAGGTTGCCCTGAATATCGAAGTAGTGGCCGGCGTACTCACCAACATGCCTGTGAAAACGCATGTTAGGCAGGTAGAGCCGTTCACTGAGACCTTCGTCTGCCAGTGACTTGTTCCAACGCGCCAGTCCTTTCTCGCAGTCCTTCAGGTACTCATCGCGCAATACCTGATTGAGTGCATTGCGCATCGGCACCTCGCGTGTCGTTACTTTGCCGTCCTCAACAACAGTCATCGTGAAAGACTGATTGACGAGCGCGTGATCTTCGTACTGCTCCTGCTCCTTGTAGCGACCTTTCAAGCCGGCCGAGAAAAAGTCCGCGGCGTTTGAGCTGATCTCACCACCGAAAAGGTCGAGCGAATAACTGAACCAGAAGTTGACGTGCTTTTGAATGATGTCGAGGGGAATGCCGCCGAGATCGCGAACATCGCCCTGCTTCATCAGTTGCGCGGTGCGTTTCACTACGCGGTTGATCCCCGTGTCGCCAACGAACATGTGATGCGCCTCTTCCGTCAGCATGAATTGGCAGGTGCGGGCCAGCGGTTCAAAGCCGGATTCAGCCAGGGCTGAGAGTTGATACTTGCCATCACGGTCCGTGAACATCGTGAAGCAGAAAAAGTTCAGCCAGTCATCACAAGGCTGATTGAATGCTTCAAGAATGCGCGGCTTATCAGGATTGCCACTGCGCCGTTCAAGCAAAGCATCGGCTTCGTCGCGGCCATCGCGTCCGAAGTAGCGCTGCAAGAGATAGACCATCGCCCACAGATGCCTGCCTTCTTCGACGTTCACCTGGAAAAGATTTCTGAGATCGTAAAGCGAGGGACAAGTCTTGCCGAGTTCGCGTTGCTGTTCTACTGAAGCGGGTTCGGTATCTCCCTGGGTGACGATGATGCGACGCAACGCATTGCGGAACTCGCCCGGCACTTCCTGATAAGCAGGCTGCCCGGCGTTGTCGCCGAAACCGATCCTTGCGTCAGCCTCAGCGGGTTTAAGAAAGATGCCCCAACGATAGTCAGGCATCTTCACAAAATCGAAGTTGGCCCAGCCGTCGGGCTCGACACTGATTGCCGTGCGCAGGTAGACCTCTCTAGTTTGAAAGCCGTCGGGTCCCATCTGCTGCCACCAGTCGAGGTAGTTCGGCAGCCACTTCTCAAGGGCGCGTTGTAGTTTCTTGTCGTCGCGTAGGTTGACGTTGTTTGGTATTCGTTCGTTTAAATCCATCGTTGCCCTTCTTGATTAGTGCTTGAAAACCAACTTCCAGGAACTACGTTCTCTTAAAATCAAACTGCGCCTGCGTCGGCTTGCCGTAGTTTGTTAGCGCACCCTGAGGTCCGACGGCGTTGGGCCTTTGAAATATCCAGTTTTGCCACGCAGTCAAACGGCCATAGATCTTAGTGTCCATCGTTTCTGGTCCGCCAAATCGCAATGATGCTTCCATACCAGTAAGTGCATCGGGTGACAATGAGGTGCGCTCCTCGATCGCGACCCGAATCTCGTCTTTCCAATCGAGTTCATCCGGCGCGAACGTGATCAGCCCGGCGGCATCAGCTGCGGCAGTATCTAACCGGCCGGTGTTTGCGAGTACTTCCGCAGCTTTCTCCGGGTCCGCTTGAAACCGTGATTGCAGACGCGTCAGACCATTGCTCATCGGCAGGGGCCCGGCGTTCAGTCCAGATACCGAGACCGTTGCCGGCTCGCCTTCAGAATCGCTCAGCATGTAGGTCCGATCGGAAGCGAGTGCGAGCTCGAGCAAGTTGCCAGCAAAGCAACTGCCAGGTTCAATCAACGCAAAGAAACTCTTCGCAGTTAGATCCAGACGGCGCAGAACCCGGGCCATATTCAGGGTGATTTCACGAATCAACCAGTGGTTCTGGTTTGCCGCAAGAGTTTTGTCCACTGCGAGCACGTTGTCGCTATCGCCCTCGGTGCGCAGGCAGACCAATCCGATCTCCGGCTCATTCAAGCGGAGATGCAAAAGCGTCTCGTCGAGTTCACGATAGGCTTGCAGCGGCCAGTAGGCGTCGCCGAGTTTCTGAATCTCTTCGGGTGCCGTCGGGAGATCAGCTTGTGGACCGCGCACCGTCAGGTCGGCAAAGCGCTGTTCGCGGTTGAGCTTCAGCGTGACGTATTTGTATTCGCGACCAACGTCACTTGTTTCAAACTGCACCGGGTTGAGCTTGATACCGCCAGGCAGACTGTTTGTTTGCGTTACGTTGTTGGTGATCGCGGCCACACGGGCCTCGACCGATTCTTGAAATTTGCTCGTGGGAAACGAATCATCGATCAGCCCCCACTCTTTCGCGCGCTTTCCCTTCAAACCCTCCGCGAGTGTCGAGAACACATCAGCGCGATCGCGACGAATCTTGCGCTTATCAACGAGACGCGTGAGACCGCCCGTACCTGGTAAAACGCCGAGCAAGGGAACTTCGGGAAGGGAGATTGCCGAGTTGCCGTCATCGACGAGGTAAATCTCGTCGCAGGCGATCGCCAGCTCGTACCCACCGCCAGATGCTGTGCCGTTCAATGCGGCTACGTAACGCCGGCCCGAATGACGCGAGTCGTCCTCAATTGAGCATCGCGTCTCATTGGTAAACTTGCAGAAGTTCACCTTGAAAGCATGCGACGACGTGCCGAGCATGTAGATGTTCGCGCCCGCGCAAAAGATTCGTGGCTTCAGACTCGTTACTACGACAACCTTCACTTCGGGATGTTCGAAACGCAGGCGCTGGACGGCGTCCGCGAGTTCGATATCGACGCCCAGGTCGTAAGAGTTGAGTTTGAGCTTGTAGCCTTCGGCAAGCGTAACGTCTTCCTGCACGTCCATCGAGAGCGTGGCGACGGCGCCTTCAATCGTGAGTTGCCAGTGCCGGTACTTATCTGGGGATGTTTGAAAATTGATCAATCCGCACCTCTATCGGGAAGTAAGTCGTCCCACGCCCTTGTATAAACCGAGTCCTTAATCCGGGAGCTGGTTCCTCGCAAAGGTCGCGCGTTCGAACGTTCGTTCGGTAAGAGCATGTTAGCTTTTGAAGGGCATTTTGGTCAAGTCGTGACACTGACGGTATGGTATCCGCGCTCAAGCTCATGCGAGGACTGTGGCTAGGCTGGGCCAACGTGCGTCCGGAGGGTCGGCTTGACAGTGCCTTAATACGGCGCGTAGGGTGTCAGCCTTTGACGGGTTGCCACAAGTAAATGACGCAGGCGCGACCTGGTTCGGGGCGACAACTCAGTGCTGGAGGCGAATCTGTTCTGGTGAACGGCGCGGTCTTCAAAACCGTCAGTGAGACTGTGAGAACAGGCTCAGGTAGGTTCGATTCCTACACGCCTCCGCCAAACGAATGCGGATTGAGCATTTTGGATCGCGGAGTGCAGCTGTGAATCCTGAGGAACTAAGAGCGCGAACGCGTGGTTTACCTTAAGAGTAAAACGGTTGGCGGAAAGCCTGCCGGACACGCCCCCCGCGAGAGGATAAGAAACCAATACTGCGGTGCGGCTCTTCCGTCGGCGCTGCTCGCCGTGCAAAGTCGAGACCTGATTTCGTTTCGAAAAGGGCGCGGTTGAAGAAGAAGCTGACGAAACGATCTATTGGATGGAGTTGTTAATTGATACTGGGATTGTGAAGCGGAATCGAGTAACTGACTTGCTGGAGGAAGCGGAGCAGATTCTTTCCAAAGTGATAGCTTCCATAAAGACAGCCAAAGGCCAACACTAAGCCGCAAACCTCATCAGCAATCGTATGCTTCATTGGGTTAGCCTCAACATGACCCCCGGTATCGGACCTCGAGCTGCCGCCAAACTGCTGGAGCGGTTTGGATCGGCGGAAGCTGTTTACGGTGCGACACGGCTGGAGCTCGAGAAACTGCGACTTTTGCCGGAAGCAATCGATAGCATCATTGCCGGCGACCTGCATGCGAACGCTGCAGCCGAGATTGAGAATGTTCGGAAACTCGGCGCTGATCTTTTGATACTTGATGACGGCCTCTACCCCGCGCTGTTGCGTGAGATTTACGACCCACCGATCACGCTCTGTGTGAGGGGTGCCTGGCAGCAATGCCTCGAGCAACCTTGCGTGGCGGTGGTGGGTTCGCGGCGGTGTTCGACGTACGGCCAAAATGCTGCGTTGATGCTGGCCCGCGATCTGGCACAGCGGGGCGTGACGGTAGTTTCCGGGTTCGCGCGGGGTATTGACGCCGCCGCTCACCGTGGAGCTCTTGAGGGTGGCGGACGCACAATCGGAGTGCTCGGAACGGGTATCGATCAAGTTTATCCCCGCGATCACCGGAAGTTGGCGGAAGAGATAATTGCGCACGGTGGGGCGCTTGTCACTCAGTTTTCTCTCGGGACGCCGCCGGTGCCGGAAAACTTTCCGTATCGCAATCGCATCATTAGCGGCTTGAGCCTCGGGGTTTTGGTAGTTGAGGCGGCTGAGAATTCCGGTTCTTTGATTACGGCGAGGCTGGCAATCGAGCAAAACCGCGAGGTTTTTGCGGTCCCGGGCAACATTACCTCGCGGAATTCCTTTGGTACAAACTACCTTATTAAAGGAGCGGGTGCGAAGCTGGTGCAGCAGTGGCAGGACATCGCCGCAGAGTTGCCGCCGCAGATTGCCGCAAGGTTGTTGCCGCCCCCATTTGGAGCCAGGAAAGAGGAGAAGTCGCTCACTGACCAGCTAAGGCTGGTGCCCCAGGGGCTTTCCGGATCTGAAACTTTAGTGCTAAAGCTATTGACAGCCGACACCCCGGAGCACATTGATTCCCTGGTCGACCGCAGCAGGCTGTCGTTTTCAGATTTGACCGCAGCACTACTGGGTTTGGAAATGCGAGAGCTGGTACGTGCCCTTCCGGGCAGGTGTTTTGTAAGGAAGATGTGAGCATTTCCGATTGGCAATTGCCGATTGCCGATTCGGAGACCGCCCTGACGAGTGAGAGATGATATCGAGTAGGAACACTCCAATTGGCATTTGGAAATTGCCAATCGGAAATATTCAAAGATGGCAAAAAACTTAGTAATAGTTGAATCGCCGGCTAAGGCGAAGACGATAAATAAATACCTGGGATCGGACTATCTGGTGAAGGCCTCGATAGGCCATATCAAGGATCTGCCCTCAAAAGGACTCGGCGTTGATGTCGACGATAATTTCAAACCCACTTACGAAGTTATCCCGGACACTCGCAAGCGAAACAACAAACGAATCGTTGCCGAACTGAAGAAGGCTGCCAAAGAGGCCGACACGATCTACTTCGCGGCTGACCCGGATCGCGAGGGCGAAGCCATTTGCCAGCACCTTGCTGAAGAGATAGTGCCGAAGCGTCCTCTGAAGCCGACTTTCCGTGTGATGTTCAATGAAATCACGAAGCGGGCGGTGAACGAGGCCTTCAAAAATCCCAAACAAATCGACCACAACCTCGTTGACTCGCAGCAAGCGAGGCGCGTTCTGGATCGCCTCGTTGGTTATAAGGTTTCGCCGCTCCTTTGCCGGACTGTTGGCGGAAAGCTAAGCGCCGGTCGAGTGCAATCGGTAGCGTTGCGCATGGTTGTCGAGCGTGAACGCGAGATCGAAGCCTTCATCAAAACCGAATACTGGACGATCTTCGCCAACCTGGGCGCCAAACTTCCTCCCGCGTTCGAAGCGCGTTTGTTCAAGGTTGGCGAGCAGACGGTAAAAACAGGCGGATTCGATCAGGACATTAAGAAGAATGAGATCCTGATCAACGATCAAAACAAGGCTGCGGAGATTGTCACCGAGGCCGAGCAGCAGTCGTTCGTTGTTAATGAAGTAACCAAGAAGGAACGCAAGCGAAACCCAGTACCGCCCTTCATCACGTCAAAATTGCAACAGGAAGCGGCGCGCAAACTGGGCTGGGCCGTGAAGCGCACCATGATGGTTGCGCAAAAGCTTTACGAGGGTATCGAGATCGGCGCCGAAGGATCGGTGGGACTGATTACCTACATGCGTACTGACTCCACTCGGGTTTCCGACGCGGCCCTCGGTGAGATCAGGGATTTTATCAGTAAACAGTACGGCGCTCCCTACCTGCCGGAAAAGCCAATTCACTATCGTTCCAAGAAAGATGCGCAGGACGCGCACGAGGCAATTCGCCCTACTGATGTCGCGCGCACACCGGACTCCCTCACAACTTATTTGAATACTGATGAGCTGCGTCTCTATCGCTTGATCTGGCAACGGACCGTAGCTTCGCAGATGACACCCGCGCTCTTTGATCAGACCACGATTGATATCGGAGCAGGGCGTTTCATCTTCCGCGCCACGGGGTCGGTGCAAAAGTTTGATGGCTTCCTGAAGCTTTACCAGGAAGGCCGCGATGAGAAAACCGAAGAAGATGAAGAGGCTGAGCGGACGCTTCCGCTTGTTGAAAAGGACGAAGCTCTTACCCTCAACAAGGTCACGCCTGAACAACACTTTACTGATCCACCGCCGCGCTTTACTGAAGCTACCCTCGTGAAAGCGCTTGAAGAAAAGGGAATCGGTCGACCTTCAACTTATGCAGCGATCATGACGACCATTCTGGCGCGTGAGTATGTAGAGAAGCTCGAGGGACGCTTCCACCCGACTGACCTCGGCAAAACAGTAAACGACCTGTTGATCCAGGGCGGGTTTGCAGATCTGTTTAATGAGACTTATACGGCGCGGATGGAAGCACAGTTGGACAGCGTCGAGGAAGGCAAACTTAAGTGGACCGACGCGCTCCATGAGTTCTACGGAAAGTTTTCCAGCGACTTAGTGGCGTTCACCCAGTACACGAAGGACATCAAGGATGTAGAGGCGCCGACTGATGAGGTCTGCCTCAAATGCGAAACTAAGGGGATGGTTCGCAAGTGGGGCCGGTTCGGCAAGTATCTGAAGTGTTTGAATTGCGGTGCTTCTCGTGACGCAGAGCCAAAGACCGCTTCCAACGGAGCCAACGGAACCGCTTCAGCAACCGGCACCGAAGCAGCGGCAGAGCCGGAGGTTTGTGAGCTCTGCGATAAACCAATGCAATTGAAGCGCGGACGCTTTGGGCCGTTTCTTGGCTGCACCGGTTACCCGGAATGTAAGAACATTCGCAAGATCTCAAAGGGTGGGGCAGTTGCCCCCGCGCCGGTTCCTCTGGATGAAAAGTGTCCCATGGATGACGCTCAACTCGTGAGGCGGTTTGGACGATTCGGTGAGTTCATTTCGTGTTCGAACTATCCGAAATGCAAATACATCAAACAGGAAACCACCGGAGTCTCCTGCCCGCGCCCGGGTTGTGTCGGCGAGATCGTTGTGAAGAAATCAAAGCGAGGGAAAGCGTTCTATGGCTGCTCGCAGTATCCAAACTGTGACGCCGTCTATTGGAACAAGCCTGTGCTCGAACCCTGTCCCAAATGCAACGCGCCTTTTCTTCTCGAGAAGACGACGAAGAAACAGGGGACATTCCGCTACTGCGCCAACGAAGAGTGCGGCTATAATTCAAGCGAAGTAGAAACAGGTGTCGTCGCGCCGGCTAAAAAGAAATCAGTTCGTCCTCGGGCCAGTTAGCCGGAGTTTCGTTCATGCAGTCTTGGAAACCGACCTGACAACAAGCAGTTCTCAGCCGTGTCAGTCCGCGCAAAACTTCAAATTAAGTTAGGAGATTCAATCATGCTACGACGGTATGCAGTGATGGCCTTGCTCTTGAGCTTTGCCTTGCCAAGTGCGGTATTTAGTCAGCAACCCGCGGGAAGTCCCCAGCCAGTCGCTCAAAATCGGCCGGCGCAGGCACCAGCGCAAGATCCGAACGATCCCATCGAACGGATCAAAGACGAAGGTATGAATCGCTCGCATGTGATGCAGACTCTCAGTTACCTGAGCGATGTGATCGGTCCGCGTCTTACTGCCTCTCCCAACATGAAGCGAGCTAATCTCTGGACGCGTGATGAGCTGACAAAGTGGGGAATGCAGAATGCGCATCTCGAAGCTTGGGGTCCGTTTGGACGGGGATGGTCGTTGAAGCGTTTCTCTGCACAAGTGATCGAGCCGCAAGCGATTCCCTTGATCGCTTATCCCAAGGCCTGGTCCCCTGCGACCAACGGCTCGGTGAGCGCCGACGCGGTCTATTTCAATGCGAAGAGTGAAGCGGACCTGGACAAGTTCAAAGGGAAACTGAAGGGCGCGATCGTGCTTACCGCACCTATGCGCGAAGTGAAGGCACGTTTTGAAACGATGGGCACACGCCTGAACGAGAAGGACCTCCTCGCACTCGCGGACGCCCCTGAACCGCGCACTGGCCAGCGTCGTAATTTTCAATTCACGCCTGAGCAGCGAGCGGCCCAACAATTTAACTCAAGGAAGTATCAGTTTCTGCAGGATGAAGGTGCGGCGGTTTTGATCGATCCGAGCCGGGCGGGCGACGGCGGCACGATCTTCGTCCAGTCCGCTACTGTTCCCCAGCCGGTCTCAGCCGAACCCAATCCAAACGCACGCCCCATCCCGCCTTACGACAAGAGCGCTCCGAAGATCACCCCACAGCTTGTTCTCTCCGTCGAGCATTACAACCGTATCGCGCGAATGATTGAAGCTGGAGAAAAAGTGAAAATGGCAGTCGACCTTGCCGTTGAATGGCAGGACGTCGATCCCATGGGATACAACACGATTGCCGAAATCCCTGGTACGGATCTGAAGGATGAGATTGTCATGCTTGGCGGTCACATGGACTCATGGCATGCGGGAACGGGAGCCACAGACAATGGAGCCGGCGTGGCCGTCGGTATGGAAGCTCTGCGAATCATCAAGGCGCTCGACCTGAAGCCGCGACGCACGATTCGAATTGCGCTTTGGAGCGGCGAGGAGCAAGGGCTGCTTGGCTCGCGCGCGTATGTGGCCGAACACTTCGGCAAGCTCGAGACGCCGACTGGCGCCCAACCAGCAGCTGGAAACGGAAACGGAAACGGTTCAACTACTCCGCCGCCCGTTCTTGTAACCAAGCCTGAGTACGACAAGCTCAGCGCGTATTTCAATCTTGATAACGGGACAGGCAAAGTCCGCGGCGTCTATCTCCAGGGTAACGAAGCTGTCCGGGCGCTCTTCAGGCAATGGCTGATGCCGTTCCGCGATCGGCCGGAGGACAAGAACGCCCCCGTCTGGGGAGCAGAGACACTTTCTATCTCCAACACGGGAGGAACTGACCACCTGTCTTTCGACGCCATTGGACTGCCGGGCTTCCAGTTCATTCAGGATGAAATCGAGTATGACACGCGCACTCACCACTCCAACCAGGACGTGTTTGATCGAATTCAAGCGGACGATTTGAAGCAGGCAGCGACGATCATGGCGGCTTTTGTTTATGACGCTGCGATGAGAGACGAGAAACTTCCGCGTAAACCAATGCCGGGACGGTGAAGGATCAAGCCTGGGCTACTTACTCTTACTGACAACAAAAGGCGAGCCGAGCGGCTCGCCTTTTTGTTATGTATGCACCCTTGCCAACTAGGTAGGATTGCGTTCCAGCGAGGGCTCGTAGGAACTCCTATCTGAACTCATCCCGCCAACATTGGATTTCGAAGGGCTTTTGACCGACTCGTTCTTACTGGACAGGTCGGCGCCAATCAGTTCCTTAATCTTACGCAGCAGAGCGGGAAGGATGACAGTCTGAGCAGTCGTTGATAGCTCGTCGACCAACCGATCGCCAAGCGAACCAACCTCTTGCTGCAACCTGTCAAATGCTCGCGTCTCCTTGAAACGCGAGATTAGTCCTGGGCTGTCGTCTCCGTTGCCAGCAGCCGGTTTGTTCGAAGACAACGCCGATGCCAGCGGCTCCCCGATGATCCGTTGACTCGCATAGGCACGCGGAGTCGAGGCTACATAATCGGTCTCATCTCCGCTGTCATCACCCTTGATCGCCGCCGCAATGCCGTAGCCGACAAAGAATCCGACTCCAGCTGAACCAAGCGTCCAGGCAACCGGGCGCTTCTTGAAGTGCTCTCGCCAGTCGAGAGCGTCTTTAACCGTTTCGTATTGTTGAGTCACGGTGTCCTTTATTTCGATTACTGTTTGGGAAATGGAGTCTCGAGCTTCTTCCATCCGGAGCTGAAGTTCTTCCTTCGAAAGATCATCCTCTCTCCGCTCAGGGGCTCGAGCCAATCCTAAAGTTCGTTCTTCAGCCATTGTTTGTCCTTTCTGAGTTCTTCCACGGTTTTGGTCGGTACCAGATCCTGCTTTGCGAGACGGCTCTTGCTTACGAGGACCACGATTCCACCGACGAGCAGGTAGAACAGCCCCGTGATGACGAACCCGAGTGCGTATTGAGTCGACTGGAGCATGTTGGCGCCGGCGAATAGTGTCGACACTCCAAAAGCAACAGCCACGTTCAGGAGTGCAAATCCCACGGCAGCGACTATGCCACCGAGGGCAATCGCCATTGCGGCGCGAATGTACGCGTTTACTTCTTCCTTGATCTCAACTTTTAGCAGACTTAGCTTCGCGTCGAAGAGCTGCATCACGTCCTCGCCCAACCGGCCCACCAGATTCGGTAAGCCTTCGTTTTCGGACAGGTTGGACGAGTCTCTCGAAGTCGTTATAGCCGTCGTTGAAGCAGCCATTTGTCAGCCTCCTTCCAACTGTCACTCCCGCGGAAGTGACAGGTTAGATAAACCTTCCTCGTTACTTTCTGCTGCCGCGCAGAATCAAGCCGAGTACGAGACCAGCAGCGGCGGAAATCAAGATCGCCTGGCCAGGGTTCTTTCGCGCATACTCTTTTGCATTCTCGGCGACTTCGCCCAGGTCTGCGTTCTGCATTTCTTTCAACTTGTCGCCGACTACGGCAACCTTATCAGTAACATAGTCCTTCGCCTGACTCGCGGCCTCAGTGACTTTCTTGCCGTAGTCCTGAGCGGTCTGCGAGATAGCAGCCGCGGTGCCTGTACCGGTACCCGCGCCGCTGCCCGTGTTTGTTCCGGGGATATTGATTCCTTCTGACATTCTGTTTTCCGACATGATTATTTCTCCTTATTGAATCTTAGGGAACGATTGTCGTACCCGCACTATTGTTCGAAGTTCTTCAGAGGATTGAGCAAGAGATGTGCCGACGCGTCATTTCTCAATCGAACTGATATTTCTGCTTCGGGGGATGGCTGTAGACTACGTGTTGTTGCGAAAAGATACGAGCGTAGATCGACAAGGTCGGGATCAGTACAACGGGAGGGCGGGTCAACTCAATGCGAAGTACCGGCGCTTGACAGCCATTCGGCCTGATGGTAAGTAAGTACTTACTCTCAACCTGGGTAGTAGGCGGAATAACATTAATGGTTAGAGAAAGTGAGACTTTTAAGGAAGTGCTGACGGCATCCACGGGGGCGCGGATGGCTGGAGATGAGCGGCGATTGCAGATCCTGAGGGTCGCCGTTCGTCTTTTTTCCCATGAGGGTTTTCGGGGCACGACCACGAAACAAATTGCCCAGGCCGCGGGAGTTTCGGAAGCAATGGTCTTCCGACATTTCGCGAACAAGGAAGAACTCTACGCCGCAATCCTGGATCACAAAGCATGCTCAGGCGACAGCATGGATCTAGAGACACTCGTGGCAGATGCCCTGCAACGAAAGGATGACCGTGGCGTATTTGAAGGTCTCGCCTTTGGGGCTCTCGAGCATCACGAACAAGATCCGGAGTTCCAGCGACTGCTGCTTCATTCGGCGCTTGAAGGCCACGAACTGGCTCAGATGTTTTTTGAGAAGTTTGTGCGACGTGTCTATGAGTTTCTCGGCAACTACGTTCGCGAACGGCAGCTGGATGGGGCCTTCGTCAAGATGGAACCGGCGATCGTGGTGCGGGCTTTTATCGGCATGATCATTCACCACTCGCTCAACAATAATCTCTGGGATCCAAAACGACGTCTTCTGGAGCTCTCGAACAAAGATGCGGCGAAAAATTTCACTGACATACTTATGGGCGGCATCATGATCAAGAAAGAAATAAAGGGCGCTGAATAGGATGAAAGCAAGGCGGTATGAGGTCCTCGACCTTAGAGGTGAGCGGATGTCCCCCAGGAAGACTACTGTTCTATTGTTGGCCGGCCTTTTGGCGATCGTCGGTGTGGTCTCCATAGCCTGCGGCGGTTCCAAAGCCAACGTGCGAAATGAGCCCGTTAACCCCAATGCGCCTCCGGCTATCGATGTCACGACTGCGCCTGCAATCTCGCGTGACTTGCCGCGTTTCTTTGAAGCTAATGGAACCCTGGCGGGTGACCAGCAGACTGACGTCGCGCCTTCTATTGCAGGAAAGGTAGTGGCGATCGGAGTCGATCTTGGAAGCTACGTGAAGCGCGGTCAGATGATCGTTCGTCTCGACGAGGTGGATTCCAAGCTGCGGGTGGAGCAGTCTCAGGCGCAAGTTGATCAGATGAAAGCCGCTTTGCGCCAGGCAGAAGAAAAAGTTGGTGTGAGACCCGGCCAGACGTTCGATCCATTGAAGGTGCCGGAAGTCATTAATGCCCGGGTGGCTTTGGAGTTGGCGGAAAAGAACCTCCGACGAGCCGAGAAGTTGATTGAGTCTGGCGATGTCTCGCGATCGAACTTTGACCAGCAGAAGGCGCAACGCGACCAGCTGAAGCAAGTCTACGAAGCCGCGCTTTCTCTCGCTCGCCAGAACTTTGCAGCGGTGATGACCGCGCGTGCAAACGTCGCGAATGCGGAAACGCAACTCGCCCTGGCCCGACGAAATCTTTCCTATGCCCTGGTCTATTCTCCGATTGATGGCTACGTTGCAGAACGCAGTGCGGATCTCGGTGAGTACGTTTCGCCGACTTCCAAGGTCGCAACGGTGGTGCGCATCAATCCCTTGAGGATTCGCATCGACATTCCGGAGCAAGCAATTCCCACGGTTAAAGTCGGACAGTCTGTGTCCATGAGTACCAGCGCGTGGCCTGACAAAAACTTCAGCGGCCGGGTTGCGCGGATTTCTCCAAACGTCAGCGCCGCTTCGCGCACGCTGACTGTGGAAGCTGAAATCGAGAACAACTCGGGCTTGCTGAAGCCGGGTCAGTTCGCGACCGTCAGAATTCTCCAATCGGTTTCGCAGCCGGCAGTGCTTGTTCCCCTGCGCGCAGTCCAGACCGAATCAGGAGTTAGTCGTGTCTTCGTTATCAGGGACGGACACGCGCAACTGCGCTTGGTCCAGTTGGGTCAAACGGAAGGTGACCTGGTTGAAGTGAAGGGCGGTGTCGCCGCCGACGAGCAGATTGCGACGAGCAATATTGAACAGTTGAGTGATGGAATCGTTGTCAGACAATGAACGTTTCAAGTCCCGCGTTCCGAGTTCGGGTTCGAGTTTCGAGCGTCAAGGTCCGCATCAGCTTGGTGACCACTGGTAGCAGCGGACCAGCCAATTGAAATTAAGCAGAGTTCCCCAACTCGAAACTAGAAACTCGAAACTGAGTTTTTATGCAAAAATTAGCTGAAATATGCGTCAGGCGTCCGGTGTTCGCGACGATGCTGATCCTGAGTCTGACGGTGGTTGGTCTCTTCTCCTATAAGTCATTGGGAGTCGACCTGTTTCCCAAGATTGATCTGCCAACGATCACGATTACCGTCGTGAATCCCGGCGCGTCACCGCAGGAAGTCGAGACGGAAATTACCGACAAGATCGAAGGCGCGGTCAATACCATCAGTGGTATTGACGAGTTGCGCTCGACCTCGGTCGAGGGTGTATCGCAGGTTTTTATCACCTTCCTGCTGGAAAAGAACCCCGATATCGCGGCGCAGGAAGTCCGGAACAAGATCGATCTGATTGCCAACGATCTTCCCGTCACGGCAGAACAGCCCATTGTGCAGAAGCTCGATACTGATGCGGCGCCAGTCGTGCGCATCGCGGTTTCTGCGCCGCGGTCACTGCGCGAAGTTACAGAGATTGCTGACAAGCGAATCAAACAGCAGATCGAGTCGCTCAACGGCGTGGGCCAGGTGCAGATCATCGGCGGCCGCAATCGCGAGATTCAGGTCTGGGTCGATCCAGACAAGCTGAAGGCCTATAACGTGACGGTCGCTCAGGTAGCGGCGGCTGTACGCGCCCAGAACCTGGAGGTTCCGGGTGGCCGCATCGAGGAAGGTGCGCGAGAGCTCACCGTGCGAACGATGGGTCGCATTGTGAACACCGCTGACTTTAACAATATCGCTGTTGCCAATCGCGGTACTTACTCCGTGAAACTGAGCGATGTGGGATACGCGGAAGATGGCGCCGAAGAGCCTCGCACAGAAGCTCGTTTGAACGGGCAGCCTGCCGTCACGCTCGTCATTTCAAAACAGTCAGGTCAGAACACCGTCGCCGTGGCTGACGCGGTCAAAGAGCGACTGGCAGAAATTCAAAGCACGTTGCCGGCCGGTTTCCAAACACAGGTCGTGGGCGATCAGTCGATTTTCATCAAGGCGTCAATCGACTCGATCCAGAAACACTTGATTGAAGGCAGTATCCTCGCCGCCATTGTCGTTTTTATTTTCCTCTGGAGTTTTCGTTCCACTCTGATCGCGGCGATTGCCATCCCGACATCGCTGATTGCCACGTTTGGTCTGATGGCGGCGATGGGTTTTACGCTCAATCAAATCACGATGTTGGCGCTGACACTGATGGTGGGTATCGTGATCGATGACGCGATCGTGGTGCTTGAGAACATCTTTCGCTTCATCGAGGAGAAGGGCGTACACCCGTTCCAGGCTGCAATCGAAGGAACCAGAGAGATCGGCTTGGCGGTGATGGCGACTACGCTCTCGCTGCTCGCGGTTTTTTTGCCGGTAGGTTTCATGGGCGGTATTGTCGGCCGCTTCATGTCTTCGTTCGGCTTTACCGCCTCGTTCGCAATCGCGGTTTCGCTGCTGGTGTCGTTTACGCTCACGCCGATGTTGGCAGCTCGCCTAATCAAGCGCAGTGATGATGCGAAAGAGGGCCCGATCGACAAGGCGCTCGAGCCTGCGGATCACGGCTCTAAGCAGTCTCGCTTCTACCGTCCCGTCGATCGCCTGTACACACGAATGCTTTCCTGGTCGATGGTCCATCGCTGGGTAATTGTCGTCGCTTGCGTGCTGGTAATCATCAGTATCGTGCCCTTATTTATGTTCGTCGGTAAAAACTTTCTTCCGGTTGACGATCAGTCTCAATTTGAAATCAACGTGCGCGCGCCGGAGGGCTCAACTCTGACGGCGACTTCATCGCTCGCGGAACGGATTTCCGCAGACATCAGAAGACTTCCGGGTGTGATCGACACCTTGACCACAGTCGGGGGAGGCCAGCAGGAATTGGTAAATGTGGCGACGATTTACGTCAAGCTGCAGCCGATCGAAGAGCGTAGCGTGAGCCAGAACGATTTAATGCTGCGCACACGTTCTGAAATTCTGGCGAAGTATCTTAAAGAGTTTCCCGGACAATTACGCACGAGCGTGCAACAGGTGGCCGCGATTTCGGGTGGCGGTTTTCGCAATGCCGACATCCAGTACGTTATTGGCGGTCCCGATTTAGAGAAGCTGACAAAGTACTCGGAAGAGTTGACGGCCAGGATGAAGACGATTCCGGATCTTGTTGATGTGGACTCCACGTTGGTGACCGGCAAACCGGAAGTGCGCGTAGTGATTGATCGGCCACGCGCTTCCGATCTCGGGGTCCAGGTGGCAGACGTGGCGCAGGCGCTCAACACGATGGTGGCGGGCCAGAAGGTCTCTACCTTTAATGCGGGGACCGATCAATACGATGTGAGGGTGCGCGCGATTGGCCAGGCTCGGACGAGCGTGGGCGGCCTGCAGCGGATGCTCGTTTCCTCTACGAAGACCGGCTGGGTCAGTCTGGACAACCTCGTGCGCACCGAGGAAGGTACGGGCCCGTCTGCAATCGATCGTCTTAACCGCCAACGCCAAGTGACGTTGCTGGGCAACGTTAAGCCGGGCGGATCGCAAGCGGCGATCATTCAAAAGCTGAACGACTTTGCCAAAGAGATCAAAATTGACGGCGCCTACAAGACTGGATTGGCGGGTCGTTCGAAAGAACTGGGCAAAGCGGGTTATTACTTCATGCTCGCCTTCACGCTATCATTCATTTTTATGTACATGGTGCTGGCGGCGCAGTTTGAATCTTTCATCCACCCCATTACGATCCTGCTGACTCTGCCGCTGGCGATTCCCTTCGGTATAGTTTCGCTGCTGGCCACCGGACAAACTGTAAATATTTTTTCCGGTCTGGGATTGCTGCTGCTGTTCGGTGTGGTGAAAAAGAACGCGATTTTGCAGATAGATCATACGAACCAGTTACGCGCGCAAGGCATGGAGCGCTTCGAGGCGATCATCCGCGCTAATCGCGATCGACTACGACCGATTCTCATGACGACGATTGCTCTCGTTGCCGGCATGTTGCCACTGACGATCTCCAGCGGACCTGGCTCAGGCACGAACAGATCGATCGGCGTCCTCGTTGTTGGAGGCCAGTCACTCTGTCTTTTGCTAACGCTGCTGGCCGTTCCGGTTTTCTACTCGCTCTTCGACGACCTGGGAAAGAGCCGAGTATGGGGTCGCATCGGTTCAACCGTTACCGGGGCATTTGGTTCAGTCAGACGCAGGAGTGCTGGAGCAACGGCATCGTTGCTCGGTTTGATTAGCAAGCACTAAGGGTTCAGTAAATGAAGAACAGTTTTCCACGCGCAACAATAAAGTCTTTCTCGAATCAGCTGGCACGCAACGGGCTGCTGGTCCTGTCTCTGCTGATGGCTTTTGCTTTCACGACTGTCGCGCAGGAACCGAGTCCGTCTCCCCCGCCAACGCCGGAGATTGAGCAGAGCATCGAGGTCCCCACGATAGCGCCCGGTTTTCGCTCGACACAGATGGCCTTACCGGAACTGGGGCGCGTCGGCGTGGATATGGACCGGCAACGGCCGCTCTCACTGCGCGAGGCCCTCGGGCTTGCTTTGGAGAACAACAAAGACATCGAAGTGGCGCGCCAGAACGTGAAGATCGCGGAGTTTGATCTACTGGGCTCGCGCGGGGCTTACGATCCTCATCTGAATGCGACGTCCTATTACGAACGCATTGCGTCCCCGATTTCCAGTTTCTTAAGCAACAGCTCGAGCGGTATGCTGTTACAGACCGATTACACATCTAATGCACGTCTCGACGGACTCGCACCGAAGTTTGGCGGCAACTACCGGCTCGATTTGTCCTCAGTCCGAGCGACCAGCAACAATCAATTTCAGGCACTCAGCCCTCAGTATCCAACCGCGCTTACTTTTACCTATACGCAGCCGCTAGTGCGTGGTTTGAAGTTCGATAATAGTCGCCGTCTGATCGAGATTGCGAAGAAGAATCTCTCGCTTACTGACGCCCAGTTTCGCCAGCGGGCAATTGAAACGATTACGAGCGTCCAACGTGCGTACTGGGACCTCGTCTTTGGCTTGCGAAACCTTCAGATTCAACGCGACGCGGTGCGGGATGCTCGGGCTCAGTTGGAACATAACAAACGACTGGTTGATGAAGGCGCGCTGGCTCCGATCGACATCGTCGCTTCCAATGCGCAGGTTGCCGCCTTTGAGCAGAATCTCTTTACTGCGCTGGAAGACGTTTCCCGCAGTGAGAACAACCTGAAGAACCTGATTTCCGAAAATCAAAAGGCTGAAATCTGGAATCTCTCACTCGTCCCCACAGACTCCGTCGACTTGGTGCGGCCGCCGGACGTTTCTCTCGCAGAGGCAATGACGGCGGCGATGGAAAATCGTCCCGAGTTGCAACAGGCAACTGTGGCTCGAGAAATCAATCAGATCGATCAAAAGTACTTCCGAGAACTAACCAGGCCTCAGGTGGACTTGGTCGGCAGTTACGGCATGGTTGGCCTCGCGGGATCGGCGAGCGGTGGCTTGAATCCCTTGACCACTTCGAATGCCGAGTTGCGCAATCGAGTCAATCTCCTGTCAGTCAACAGTGGTCTGCCACCTCTTTCGGATCCGCCACCGCAAATGCTCGCGCCGGAGTTGATTGGGGGCCAGGCGCAGTCATTCCAGAACTTGTTTACGAATCGATTCAAAAATTTTCGGGTTGGTGTACAGATCAACCTACCGTTACGCAATCGCACAGCTGAAGCGCTGTTCGGGCGCTCGCTAGTTGAAGGGCAGCGCATCGCTACCCAGCGGGAGCAGTTGGAACAAACAATTCAAGTCGACGTCAGAAATGCGCTGCAGACAGTTCGCAGCGCGGCCGCACGTCTGCGAGCTGCCGCAGTGGCCCGTGAAGCTAGTGAACAGCAATATGCGAGTGAGCAGAGAAAGCTCGACTCGGGCCAGTCAACTGTGTTCCTGGTACTGGACCGGCAGACGGCCCTGACTACTGCGAGGGGAAATGAATTGCGGGCCCAAACGGATCTGAATAAAGCCTTTGCAGAATTACAACGAGCTACTGGGAATGCGTTGACAAGCAACAGCATCGTCGTGCGAGTGCGCTAGTTAGTCTTCCGATCTGCTGCACCACACGCGAGAAGGCGGCCGGGTATCAGGGGCGAAACCCGCCGCCTTCACATTCGTAACGCAAACTGTTAGTTTGCGGCCAAGCTTTGCTACCACTCATGAGGTGGTCCTTCACAAGTCACTTGCGTTACCCCGCAAGCTGACAGCTTGCGCTATAAAAGACCATGGATGAAAAACAATTACTGGAAACGTGGGCCATACACGACCGCATCAATCTGTACCTGCTGGATGCAGTTGAAGCGTCCTCACTGACGGATCTCTCGGCCTCAAAAGGCCGCAATGTGGGTGAGCAGTTTGCTCACATTCACAACGTCCGTTTGATGTGGCTCAAGGCGGCCGCCCCGGATCTGCTTAAGGGTTTGACTAAGGTCGAAGGTCCGCAGACCAGGGACAAGAAGGTTCTACGCAAGTCGCTGGCAGCTTCGGCGGATGCGATCAAGTCGCTCCTAAGCAAGAGCGCCCAAACAGACGGCAAGGTGAAGGGCTTTAAACCTCACGCTCTCGCGTTTCTTGCCTATCTCATTTCACACGAGTCTCACCATCGTGGCCAGATCGCGCTGTCACTCAAACAGGCCAGTCATCCTGTCGACAAGAAAACGCTCTACGGAATTTGGGAGTGGGGCGTGAGGTAAAGTTTGAGGGTTAGACTCTCTTCTAAGCCTTTGACAAAAAAGTCTCCAGTAACAAGAAGCTGCCGTAGCACGCGATCAGCAAGATCGCGGCAGCGATGATATACCACTGAAGCAGTTTAGTTTTGCATGTGGGACATCGGACTCTTGTAGACGAGATACGTCTGCCACAGTTCGGACACTTCATTGTCGGCCTCGCTTAATCAGTCGGCTAAAGGTGAAGAAATAATACTCTAACATAAGCCGAGTGATTATTATCTTAGAGTTATCTTGCCGCTGTATGATCCAAATGCTTTTCGGGAACTCGCACCATAGTCCAGAGCGGCCAGTGGTCTGAGATACAAATTTTCTCGTCGACTCCATGTCCAGTCACTTCCAAATCGCGCAACCAAATCCAATCCAATTTCAAAGTAATGAGAATTGAGAGCACTCGTCGCCAGAATGTTTCTTGATCGTTTTTGAAAGGTGTATAGAAATTCGCAGAAGCGAAGAGCGCCGATGTTTTCTCGACAGCGTCCGGTTCCCAGGTATTAAAGTCACCCAGAATTACCACGCTCATGTCTTGCGGATGCTGTGCGAGGTCGTCCAGAACAGCACGCAGCTGATTCATCTTGTTTTGAATTGAGATCCGAGTTTCCGCGTGGACTGAATAAACTCGGATCGACGCGCCGGGGATCGTGATTGTGGCGCCGAGCGCGACCCGCCTTCTGCCCCCCGGACCTTCATGAGGCAGGATCAGTCGTCGCACATCTGAAATCGGATAACTGCTCAAAATCGCTACACCGGTCTCCTCTTCCCGATCCGCTTGCGGAACGGGAGGGGCCGCCCACGCGTAGTACTTACCCAACTCGGCCGCAATCAACTTGATCGTATTGACGTTCTGCGTGCGTTTCTTGTTACGGTCAACCTCCTGCAAGCCAATGATCGTTGCGCCTCCGACTTCCGCGTCATCTTTGAGAAAGCGAATCAGTTCGCGTAGCTCAGCAGCACCACGCCAGCGGATGTTGTAGGAAACAATTTTTATTTCTGCCGGCGCGCGCTTCGGTACTTCAATTTTGGAGGGCCCGATTTCCAGCAATTCCGCTTCAGGAGGACGCGGATGTTTTTGCGGGAACGCCGTACACGGCAAGGACAAGAAGCAAGCGAGACTGATCACAAGAGACAACTTACTACTTGCTTTCCAGCGAACACTCATCGCGGCTTGGAAACCTTCAGCCATGTTCACGCGAAAGCGAATAAGATTTTCGTTGTCGCTGGATCCCGCTTGCCTTTCTTCAGTAGGCTTCATCATCTGTAATCTGCGGACCAAGTGAGTGGATCTATGTTTCAAACCTAATCGCTACTCGAACGCTTCCGTATCGGTGTAGCGCTGCTAATCTCACAGCGCATGATCGGTCGTGACTTTGAACGTCGCAGGACTTCCTTAAACCCGGCTTTCATGAACGCGGACGGTATGCCGTGCCAGAGAAATGGATCCGGCATCTTTTCCATCGAAGGCTCGACGGGATAACCCTCTACGACCTGCGCTCCGTGAGTTGCTGCAAACGCCACCGCGGCGCCCAGCAACTTAGCCGACACTCCCTGTCGGCGATATGGTTTCCTGATGAACAAACAGGAGACGGACCACACGGATTTATCGTCGACAGGTTTCAGAATCCGTGAACGCTCCAGCGCGCTGTACTCAGCGCGCGGCGCAATCGCACACCAGGCGATCGGTTCGTTGCCGAGATAGGCGAGTATTCCCGGTTCGCGTTCCTCACTGACGAGCTTTTTCAGCGCCCGTTTGTTTGCAGCCCCTTTGCCAGAGTCGAACGTCTTGCGTGGCAATCGCCAGAACATGCACCAACAACCGCCGCAAGCGCCACGTTCTCCAAACAGTTCTTCGAGATCAGCCCAACGCGAGGCGGTCGCTGGATGGAACTGGATGGAGTCCGAATTCGTCTGATTCTTTTTGACCATGAACGAAAATGGTATCACTGAGGAAGTGACTTCGTGAACCATACTCGATGTGATAGTAGTGTCTTAACTTGGAGTGCCGTGGCAAGCGCAGGGCGACACCGCTCTTTAGTTCGCCTTAGTTTTCACTATTAAAAGCGCCGTCGCCGCTTCGTCCTGCCGGCACACTCCAAATTGAACACTACTCGACGTGATAAAGCTGCTTCGAATGGACCCTGACACAGACATCGGCGGACCGCTGCACCGCTTCCCGGTAACGAGCGTTTCCGCGATCGTTGCAGCCGGAAGCTCTGATGTGGAGGTGCGCCAGCGCGGGCTCGAGACTATCGTGCAAAGCTACTGGAAGCCCGCCTATAAGTACCTGCGAATTAGGTGGCAGACTTCTAATGAGGATGCGAAGGACCTCACCCAGGGGTTCTTCGCCAGCGCAATCGAAAAGAATTACTTCGTCGCTTACGATCCGAGCAAAGCGAGCTTCCAAACGTTTTTTCGTACGTGCCTTGATCGGTTCGTGGCAAACCGTAAGAAAGCCGACCAGCGAATCAAACGTGGCGCCGGAGTCGATCATTTGTCGCTGGACTTCCAGGGGGTGGAGGGCGAACTTGCGCTTGCACTTCCTGCGAATGAACTGACTGCCGAAGAGTTCTTTCACCGCGAGTGGGTGCGCAGTCTGTTCACGCTCGCCGTAGACACTCTGCGCGAACTCTATAACGCATCCGGAAGAAGCGTCTACTTTTCTCTGTTCGAACTTTATGACCTTGCCGACGACGTCGAATGTCAGGTTTCTTATGCGACGCTTGCATCAGAGTTTAACTTGAAAACGACGGACGTCACGAACTATCTCGCTGCGGCCAGACGCGACTTCAAGAAGATCCTCCTGGAAAAAGTGCGCGAGCTGACTGCCAGCGAAGATGAGTTTCGCGCAGAGGCCCGTTCATTACTCGGCGTTAAGATCAAATGAACTCTCTTTCGGATAAGAAGATTGCGCACCTTCGCAACCTCGTTGCTGATCCCGACTTCACGGGTACCAAGTATCGCGTGATCAACGAACTCGCACATGGCGGAATGGGCACCGTATTCCTCGCTGAGGATCTCGAACTCAGCAGACGAATCGCCATCAAGGTCCTCAATGCCGCCGAAGGCAGTCCCGACATCTCCCGGCGCATGGTGCGCGAGGCGCAGGTCATCGCCCGACTTGAACATCCCGGTATCGTTCCTGTGCACGACGTAGGCTTTCTGCCTGACGGCCGTGTGTTCTATGCGATGAAGCTCGTTCGCGGAGAACGTCTGGATGAGTACGCGGCGAAGACCGAATCACTCAAAGATCGCTTGCGTAAATTTCAAGCGGGCTGTGATGCCGTTGCATTCGCTCATGCTCACGGCGTGATTCATCGCGACTTGAAACCCGCCAACATCATGATCGGATCCTTCGGCGAAGTGCTGGTTCTGGATTGGGGAGTAGCCAAAATCCTGGACTCGTCTCAAATCTCTGCGGAGGCCGAGACGCTGATCCTTCCGAACCGTTCCCGTTCACGAGACGATGACAACGATCACGAATTAGCGACCACACATCAGGGCACAATCATTGGAACACCTGGGTACATGTCGCCCGAACAGGCACGAGGCGAGACCCGACATCTCGACGAGCGTGCGGACGTTTATTCGCTTGGTGCGATTCTCTACTTCCTGCTCACCGGCAAAGCGCCGCTTGGTGCGGTGCCGAGCGATGAAGCCGGCAATGCCGGGCGCCCTTCAGCAGGGCCGAACCCACGCACGTTAGATCAGACCATCAGCAAAGCCGCAGAGGCCGTGTGCCTTAAGGCGATCGCCGCCGCATGTGGCGACCGTTACGCAACCGCTGCCGAATTGTCGGCCGACGTTGGTCGATTGCTGGATGATGAACCCGTCTCGGCATATCGCGAGAATCTGTTTGAGAGAATCTTCCGCTGGCTCGGGAAAAATCGGGTTCTGGTTCTGATTGTCCTGGCTTACTTGCTGATGAGAATTTTCTTTATTTTTACTTCCCGCCGTTAAAGGTTTTCGTGTCGCCGGTTAATAGAAGAGCAGGACTCGAGAAAGTCGAATACAAATGAAGAGGAGAAGCGGAAATGTCTAAACCCCTAATCGGAATCCTCGTTGGTGCGGTGCTGGGAGCGTTTGATGGCCTGACATCGTGGTTTACGCCGGGGGTCCGCGACGAAATTGCCTCCATCGTTGTCAGCTCAACATTCAAAGGCATCATCGCTGGAATCGCAATCGGTTTCTTTGCGAAAAAGTTTCATTCACTGCCACTTGGTTTGCTGTTCGGGCTTGCGGTCGGAGCAGTGCTGGCATACCTGACCGCACGCTTTGCTGTGGGCGGTTACTACTTTGAGATCATGTTGCCCGGAAGTCTGGTCGGATTAATCGTGGGCTTTGCGACGCAGAAGTATGGAAGGACGCCGGCTGTTGCCCACGGTTGATGTCCCTCAACCGTAGTGTGCCACATAGCTGGGGTCGGAGTTTGCCTTGCTACTGGACCGCGGGCGTCTCGCCCGCTGACGTTGAATGGCCACAAAGCCTTCTTCCAGGATTTGCCCGCATCTGAGTGAACTCGTTGCTTGAGGCGGGCGAGACGCCCCGCGGTGCAAGTAAGGGCGTTTAAAACTTCCCACAGGTAAGTACTCACTCTGTTTCAAGAGATCAATTCAACTAAGAGAGGAGAATTCAATATGCCCCGAGTTGTTCATTTCGAAATACATGCTGGAGATCCGCAGCGCGCTGTCAGCTTTTACGAGAAAGTCTTCGGCTGGTCATTCCAAAAGTGGGAAGGCCCGATGGAGTACTGGCTCATTACTACAGGCCCTGACGATCAGCCGGGAATCAATGGTGGGTTGGTGAAGCGCCGCGGCGAGATCGACGGGCAAGCAGTGATCGCCTATGTCTGTACCGTCGATGTTGCTGATCTGGATGCATCCATCGCCACTGTTGAAGCTAATGGCGGGACAGTTGCCGTGCCGAAGATGCCGATACCGGGAATGGGTTGGCTCGCCTACTACAAGGATACTGAAGGCAATATCTTTGGAATGATGCAGAACGATCCGGCTGCGAAGTAAAGTTCGGCTCTTCATTATTAGTCGTTTGGCGTCCCCGGCAAGAGCCCATCGCAAGTCAGTGTTTGCGGACCGCGATCGTTGCAGATCGCGTAACTTGCTTTCGAACCTTCATACATCGTCACGCCCGCATATTCACCCTTCGCGTTGATGATATAGAAGTTGATGCCAAAGTTGGGATTGCCTCGAGCATTCAAGAGGCGTTTCTCAATCGTGTTTGCTTTGATTCTTTTCAACGCCTCCATACCGGCGTCCTTCGGATGGGAGCCGCGCCGCATCTCCTCGACGATCAGAAACGAGCAGAGGTTATAGAGGTTGGCTTCGCCGCGTCCGGTTGAGCCCGCCGCGCCCACGTTGCCATCAACATAGAGACCAGCGCCCAGAATCGGCGAGTCGCCCACGCGTCCCGGAATCTTCCAAGCGAGTCCGCTCGTTGTGGTGACACCACAGATTTCGCCCTTTGCGTTAATGCCATTGCAGTTGATCGTGCCGTAGTAGTGCTCCCGATCCACTAGCCCTTCCGCGACCAGCTTCAGACCTTCGCGCTGCCATACTTCCGCGCGCGTCTTGGGATCCAGGTAATGTGACGGATCTGTTCGTCGCTTCCATTCGAGCCAGATGTCGCGCGAGTGATCTGTATTCAAATCGTCTTCAATCTTGAAGCCCATGTTTCGGGCAAACATCTGGGCGCCTTTACCAACGATCAGGTGATGGTCTGTAGTCTCCAGGACTGACTGCGCCACGAGCGACGGCGTGCGCACGCCTTCGATTGCGGCCACAGCGCCGGCGCGCTTCTTGGGCCCGTGCATGCAGGAGGAATCGAGCTGCACCACTCCCTCCGCGTTCGGCAACCCCCCGTAACCGACGCTGTCGTCGAGTGGATCAAGCTCGACGATGTTCACACCTGCGATTACAGCATCGAGCACGTCGCTGCCCTTCGTTATCATGTCGAATGCCTTCTCGACGCACGTAACCTTTCCGCCGTTTTTGAAGCGGTTGCCGTTGCCGGAGGAAATAACGATTGGCTTAACGCCAGTCGGAGACAAGATGGCAGGGAACTGGGTGAGGGCGGATTTAGCGTTGGCTAACGTGAATCCAGCCGCGGCGGTACCACGGATGAAGTCACGACGTTTGATTTTTTTGGTCATAGTTTCCTCGAGAAGGTTCAAAGTTCCAAGTTGCAAGTTCCAAGTTCC
The DNA here is from genome assembly GCA_040005515.1 of bacterium. Taxonomy (GTDB): domain Bacteria; phylum Acidobacteriota; class Blastocatellia; order Pyrinomonadales; family Pyrinomonadaceae; genus PSRF01. Next base: position 2,540 of record JBDTYQ010000015.1, on the reverse strand, counting down.
AAGTTCCAAGAAGATGTCCTGGCGCGAATTCAATTTCGAAGTGCAACCAAACGTTGCTATCACCTTGCCCCAGAGGGGCGGGATGTTTATAGCTGTGAGACCCTTTCTGTCCTAAGCTCCGTATAAGCTCAATCGCTTTGCCAGCCACACCGAGGGTGTCGCTTCATTTCGTTCCTGGTGGAGCGAGGTCACTCGGTCTGAGTTCACAGCTTTAGATATCTTGCTCCTCTGGAGCAAGAAACAAATTCAACTATTGCACTTCTCAATTGAATTTCGCGCCGTTAAAGGAGTTCAAGACTCTCTTTAATTCGTTGCGCCGTCTTTGGTCCAATCCCATCTACCAGATCAAGTCCGCCCCCTTTGACGAACTTCTTCATCTCTTTCAGCGAAGACACTTTGAACTTTTGATGTAGCAGCGCCGCAGTCTTTGGTCCAACACCGGGAATCTCCATCAGGTCGAGCACTGACTCGGGCGTCTCAGCAATCAATCTCTCCCAAGCGTCGAACGTTCCACGGTCCAGCAGTTCAACGATCTTTCCGGCAATCGCTTTGCCCACGCCCGGAATCGCCAACAATCCCTCGATCCCCTCCTGCGCTGCAACGTCTTTCATGGGCGTGGGCCAGGTCTCAATCGCCTCGCCGGCGTTGCGATAGGAGCGCAAACGAAACGGATCGTCCCCGCGAATTTCCATGAGTGTGGCGAGGCGATAGAAACGTCTGGCAATGGCTTCGTTGTTCATTAATTCGACGGCTGGTTAATCAATCAGGATTACAAGAACTCAGTCTAACGTCGGATGGTCGGCCGTAGCAAAGCTTGCTTGCAGTTTATCCCGACGGCTGCGTAGTCTCCCCGCACAAAGATCTCTACGGCGGATCCCATCCGCTAACCTCACAACAGGAGCACAAATCAATGTCGAACTACTACGAGGAACCTGATCAGGAAAAGCGTCTTGAGAGTTTAAGAGCGGAACTCGCCGGCATGGGAGGAACTTTCTCTGCGCAAGCGGAGATACCCGGCGACCTGGAAGAAGAGTTTCTGCGGCGCGTGTTGGATTACGAGAAAGCGCAACCAATCACGCTCCTCCAGTTGCTGTCAAACGCCGGCCTCATCGTTCCGTCGCCGGACGATCTCGACGACGGCGATCTGACGGTCAAGCTCTGGGAGATCATCGAGCGACTCTCCTCAATAGGCGCTTATATCCTTAACACAAATCACGTGAGCGATCGGCAGTTGTACGAATACCTTTACAAAGATGCAATGCGCGAAGAGGCGACACTCTTCCCGGAGAATCCCACCTTTGGATTCATGATTGACTTAACAGGAAGCGGCAGCGATGAGGACACTCAACTGTTTCTGAAGTACTACGCCAGTGATGACTACCGGGAACGCTGGGCGCGAGATTGGCCGGAAGATTCTATGCCTAAACGGGAAGATGCACCGTTCGATCGCGACTCCCGGATGCCCAGAGCCCCGTTCGGTTAGCCGCACTCAGGCTACGATCATCGTACCGGTTCCGTCATTCGTGAAGATTTCTGAAAGGAGGGCGTTGCGGTTTGTGCCGCTGATGATGTGTGCGCTGTGAACGCCGCGCCGCAGTAGTTCGGAAATGCTCTGCAGCTTGGGAATCATTCCGCCGGTCGCGGTACCGTTGGCCACCAGTTGATCCGCTTCTTGTGCGGTTAGCTGCGAGAGTTTTGTTTCCGGCTCGCCCGCACGGAGATAGATTCCGTCAACGTCGGACAGCAGAATCAGTTTCTCTGCTTTTAAGCGGATGGCGATCTCGGCGGCGATTGTGTCAGCGTTGATGTTGAAGACGGTGCCTTCTTCGTCCGCGCCGAGAGAGGAGATGACAGGCAGATAACCCTGGTCGAGCAGAACCATCAGGAGCCGCGCATTGATTTCCACCACGTCGCCGACGTGGCCGAAGTCGATCTGTGAGCGCTCGCCCGTCTCGCGATTCAGGACTTCCTTGGGCGGCCGGCGTTCGGCGTGGACGATGTTCCCGTCAACACCCGAGAGGCCGACAGCTTCAACACCACGGTTGCGCAAGGCCGAAAGGATGTCTGTATTAATCTTCCCGGCGAAGATCATCTTGGCCATCTCCAGGGTCGCGTCGTCTGTGACGCGGCGGCCGTTGATGATTGTCTGCTCAACACCCATACGCAACGCCAGATCGCTGAGCTGTTTTCCGCCGCCGTGAACAACGCAGAGACGAATGCCAACCTGATGAAGCAAGGCCAGCTCTTCGGCGAGCGAGCTAAGGTTGTCGCGATCCTCAGTCGCTTTACCAGAAAGCTTGACGACGAAAGTCTGCCCCTGGAAGCGCTGAATATAAGGCAACGCCTCGCGGAGCAGATCGAGTCGTAGTTGGTTGCCGACTTCGGTAGTTTGGGTCATTGTTTCGTAAATCGTAAATCGTTAGTCGTCAATCGGTAATCGTGAATTGGTGATCGTTATTGGTCGCAGTAGCGAACAACGTTACGCGAGAAGAGGTGACTTTCCGTCTCTTTTTACGATTTCCGATTCACGATTCACGATT
>JBDTYQ010000014.1:0-61510 GCA_040005515.1 bacterium | reverse complement strand
GCCAGTCGTCGAGTTTCGTCGCGCTCGTCCCCGAGAGCGATCCGAGTGCGACCGAAACGGGAGCGCCATTAAAGGTGAAAGTCGCCGTGGATCCGGGGATGGGAGTTTGGGCTGGAGGCAGAAAATCCAGCAGCGCTCTTACCTGCGGGCGATTGCCAACGAGGCTCTCGAGAGTTGCGCGCCCAGCTGCGGTTGGAATCGTTCTTACTTCGATACCCGATCCCAGCTGCCGATCCCACCAGCGTTGCAACGAGAAGAAGAAGAACGTGCGGTCGTGGCCACTAATATAGCCAGGACCACCTTCACCAAATCTCGGCAAATGAAGCGGCCCACCGACGGTGAAGCCTGCCTGGTTCTCGATGCGGAACGGAGCATGTCGTTTGCCGGGGGTTGTCGCCGCCGGATTGCAAAAGCCGCTCTTCTTGTTGAGGTTGTCGCAAGCGTTCAGAGCATTGTCGTTATGGAACCAAAAAGCGGAGCCATGGAAGGAGTTTGAGCCGCTCTTCGTGATCGCATTGAAGACTGAACTGCTGTTGCGTCCGTACTCGGCGCTGAACTGATTGGTAACAAGCCGCACTTCCTGGATCAAGTCAGGATTGTTGAGCTGTACCGCACCGCCGCCAACGCCAAAATCATTGTTGTCCTGACCATCGATCAGGAAGTTGTTCGAACGAAGGCGACCACCATTTGCAGAGTAGTTAATGCCGTTCGTAAACTGCGATTGATTCGACTGCAACTGGCTGACGCCCGGCGCGCTGAGCGCAATGTTATAAACGTTGCGCGTGGTTGTCAGCGGCAACTCCGAAAGTCTCTTCGAATCAAAGCGGGTGCTGACCTCGGCGGTGGCGGTATTAAGTAAGGTGGCGTTCTCCGTCACGTTTACCACTTCCGAAACGCCACCAGTCTTCATCGTGACATCAATGATTGCCGGCTGGTTTAGCGCGAGCGTGATCCCGGTCTGCACGTACTTCGAAAATCCGGAACCTTCAACCGAAACTTCATACTCACCCACGGGGATGCCGGTGATCCGATAGCGACCGTCATCATCGGTCTGGGCCGTGCGCGTCAGGTTGGTCTTCACATCGCGCGCCGTCACAGTGGCTTTGGGAATAACTGCTCCCTTCTCATCTTTAACGCCGCCGGAAATGGAGCCCGTGGTTTGGGCAACGCCGATCATCGTCAAATACGCGAAGAGCGCCAGCATCAAAAGAAGGAATCTAATCGCCTTTATCATGAGTTCTCTCCTTTGTCTGAACCCGACTTCGAGGTCCTAATTGTGTTGGTAAAAGAAGCGTTGCCCGAGGAAATTCTAGCTTGCTTCTCCACGACGCAATAAATATTCCTTCACGGAGATATCTTTCGGCTCGTCCAGTGGCAAGACGCTAAGATCCAAGGTTGAGAGAGCTTACGCGAGCGGCGCATTGAACCTGGCTCAATAGGCCCTCGGCAATCACGGGTTCTTCTTCAGATTCCTGGATTTTTGATCCAATCCCTTGAAAGTCAGGGTGGGCCATCGAGTGGCTTGCTGCACTCCGCGGGATCCACAATTCCTGAATCTGATCCTTACCTTAGGATTAGCTGGGCCAGTGAGGGGCAAAGCCGTTGCGAACCGCTCAGCAACGGCGATAGAGCGCTCTCACGTAATGGAAGCTAAGGGTTCGCTAGTCAGGAGTGTGTGGGCTCCAAAACAAAGAGCCGCTAAAAAAGCGGCTCAAGGCTGTGTGACTCAGGCGGGTCTGCGTTCAGAATCGTGCTAAGAGCTGGCAGCTTCGGAAGCTCCCGCAACGGGTTCGTCGTGATGCTCAGTGGTGTAAAGGCGAAGTATGTCCTGACCCTGTCGCGAGCGGGGATCGATGGTGCGGATGTGCTTGCGTCCCTGCATCTCCCAGATTGCCGTTACCACTCCTTCCTTTTCAACCGCATGGTAGGAGATGTCTTCTGCGACCGCGGGCGCCTGCTCTGCACTGACCGCTTCCGGCGCTGCTTCAGTCGGCACGTTTTCGTTCTCTGTCATTAACTCTAAAACTCCTCTTAGAAACTTATTCGTCTGTCCTTTTAGTGTTGAAGGATTGTTGCACACCGCTCAGTCCAAAGTCCAACGGGGCTTGTGCAGCCTGTCCCTGATTGATTGACCCAGCGCCCTACAAACTAGACGCGCAGCGACCACGCAACCTCAACCGCACGGCCTGGTATGACCACACCCCAGCCCTGCCTGTCCACCTCGATCCCGGCTACGCGTTCCGCAGTTTTGATCAAAATATGCTTCACCTGCTGCGGCGTGAGACCGGGATTGGCTTCAAGCATGCAAGCCACTATGGAGGCGACGATCGGAGACGCGAAGGAAGTCCCGTCGACATACTTGTAGTGCTGACTGATCACGTTTCCTTCGTGCAGTTTGATGCTGATTAGCTGTCGCAAGAGTGCGAAGGGAACGCCACCGGCCTCATCCAGATCCTTGTCGACGCCTTTGTTCTTTTCCAGAATCGCAGTCAGCTCGTCGTCTGCAGCGAGATCGAGTTCGGAATAGAGTCGCGCCTCGTCAGCTGTTGGCGTATGAGGCAGAATTGGAGCCGCCACCCAGATCCCGGGCGCGATTACTTCCGGTTTCTGCAATCCGTCAATCGTGGGTCCATAAGATGAGCGGTACATACCGCGTCGCGCACGATCCAGTGAGTTCTGATCGTCGAGTCCGCCTACTGAGATTACCGAAGGCGCGCTCGCCGGTGGCAGAACAGGATGACCCGGAGACATGCCTGCATTGCCGACGGCACACACGACAATCAGCCCTTCACTGACCGCGCGTTCGACGGTCTTACATAACGAACTTTCGAAATAAGGCTGCTCGAAATCTCCGCCTGCAGAGATGTTCACGATGCGAATGCTATGTTCCTCTCGATGGTCCAGCACCCACTGCAAACCGCGTTCGATGTCGGCGTCAGGAATACGTCCTGACTTGCCGATCTTAACCAACACCAGGTTTGAGTCCGGAGCGATCCCGCGATAGAAACCCTCGGAGAGATGTCCGTTGCCCGCGGCGACCACCGACGTCATCATTCCATGCCAACTCGCGACGTTGCCGGTTTCCAGTTTTGTCACATCGTCATCAGGTTCAAAAATATTGTGATATGCGATGATCCGGTTGACTGGCTGGACTAGATCGGGATGCGCGTAGAAACCGGAGTCAAGAAAAGCGATCGTGATCCCGTGTCCGGTGAATCGATCATCTGCGTTCATACGCAGCGGCGTCGGCAGTACGAAACTCGTCTGGTCAAAGACGGTGGCGTGAGAACCGATTTGGAGTTGCGCCCTCTGGAACAAAGCGAAGCACGCAGCACAGACAGCGGAAGCATTTCCTCCGGTGGCATTCGCCTCGATCAAAACACGCAGCTCTTCTTCAAGACCCGTTAACGGAATTAGTGGATCAATGGAGGCGCGAGCACAGACAGGGCAGGCTCCGGACAGGGCTACCTCGCTACTCGTTAGTGGTTGTGGGTTAGAAATAATTGTTTCTGACATGTTTGGGAATGGAGTTTACTCGATTCTAAGAATTTCCTGCGAGTGAGGATCGTGGTTTCCCGGAAAGCAAACTGCTCAGTTGTGATCCGCCGCACGCGAGTGTAAGGTAATCTTATCCGTAAAATTTAACGTCTGGAATAAAAATTCCGGGAGCTTCAATGGCCCAAGAACCGACCAGCGTCGCCGACATTTTCCGCCGTGCTCAGACAGTAAGGCGTGGGAATTCTCAACTCTCTTATAAACAAATCAAAGGACAACTCGTCCAGGAATTTAGTGGGTCAGCCTTTCCGGCGCTCTACAATCTGACAATTCCTGAACAGGACTCGCGCGCTCCGGAAGAAGACTGGTCAGCCGGCTTACCGCTCGTGCGACGTGGTATTCAGTTTCAGGATTGGAGCGAAGTAATCGACGGCATCATCCTGAGTCTGGAGCAAACTGAGAACTACGAGAGCGAGCGCGGTCCTGAAGGCACACGCGACGACTGGCACGATCGTTCAAAGGGAATAGATGAAGCAGAAGCTAAAGCGGAAGGAAAATGGATGCCCGCGGAGCTAATGAAGCTGGCGGAGTCGCATGCGAAGAAGAGTTAGCACCCGCGTCATTAATTGTTAACCTGATCCATTGGAGAGCCTGCCCAATGAGTTTCGTCGGAAGCCTATTCAACGATCCCAGGTACCAACCCGGTGATCCGCCCAAGCCAGAGGAAGTCGCTGAGCCGGACGTGATCATCAGTCCGAACACCAAACTCCCCAACCGCATTCCACCCGGACAGACACGCACGCGCAAGTGGCCGGTGCTTGATGCTCACGGCACGCCAGAGATCGACCTGTCGACCTGGTCGTTTGAGGTAGACGGTCTTGTCGAGCATTCGCAGAAATGGTCGCTCGATGAATTCATGCAGCTGTCGGCGGCAAAGGTTTTTGCCGACTTCCATTGCGTTACGCGTTGGTCGCGGCTCGGGAATGTTTGGGGTGGCGTGCCGACAAGAGAGCTGGCCAGAATCGTCCGCATCAACCCAGAAGTGAAGTTTGTGCTTGCATCGGCGTACGACTCCGGCTGGACCACCAACATTCCGCTCGAGTATTTCCTCAACGAGGATTCCCTGTTCGCCTGGACTCATGACGGTCAGCCGATTCCTCCGGAACATGGCGGCCCGGTGCGCCTGATCGTGCCGCAACTCTACGCCTGGAAGTCGGCAAAATGGATCAAGGGCGTGCGGTTCCTCGAACATGATCAAGCCGGCTACTGGGAAGAGGGCGGCTACCACATGCGCGGCAATCCCTGGACGGCTGGTGATGGTGAAAGGTTTCGCTGGGAGTGAATCGCCTTAGCAGCGACTGTTCTCTGGGGCTCACGTACCAGCTTGTGAACCTTTTAAATCCTGTCTAAATTTTCCTGATCATCATTCAATCTCCTTTCCAGTATGGCAATTCCCAAAGACGCGGCCGCGGTCATCCTCCTTCGTCAAAATACTGACAACGAAACGCCGGAAGTTTTTTTGATCCGCCGGAGCGAGAAGCTCGCCTTCCTCGGTGGCTACTACGCGTTTCCCGGCGGGCAGTTTGATCCCAGCGACGCCGAAGTTGCCGTAAACAACTGCGCGAATGCGGAAACTGCAACAGCGATCAGTTGCGCCGCGCGCGAACTGTTTGAGGAACTCGGCATTCTCGCGGCGAGCGGAAGTGAGGCACTGACTAAAGGCCAGCGAGCTTCTCTGTTGGACGATCTCGTTTCCGGAAGGATGCCATGGCCTTCGTTGCTCCGGCACTATGATCTGAACCTCGACGCGAATGATTTCACTTTCGCTGGTCGCTGGGTCACGCCGCCTTTCAGCGCGCGTCGCTTCGATACCCTGTTCTTCCTTGTGAACTGTCCGCCGAAGCAGGAACCCGTTGTGGTTCCTGGTGAGCTGGAATCGGGCACATGGACGACAGCGAAAACTGCTGTCGAACGCTGGCAGCGATCCGAGCTGCTGGCAGTTCCGCCCACACTCCACGCTTTGAAAACACTAGCGGCGGGGATCACCACTGATCTGGTCGAGCGTTTTCTCGCGACTCCAAATGCCAAGGGCGAACCGGTGCGGCGGATTGAGTTCCGCCCCAACTACATTTGCTTTCCCGTGCGCACGCCCACCAGGCCACCGGCGACGCACACGAACTGTTATCTGATCTACACCTCACGCGAGTTGCTGATAGTCGATCCGGGTTCGCCCTACGAAGACGAACAGCAGGCCCTCGCAGATTGCGTCGATCGGCTTTTCGGTGAAGGTCGCGTGCTGCGCGAGATCGTTCTGACTCACGTGCATCCCGATCACGTCGGTGGCGTGAACGCGTTGCGCAAACACCTTGGTGAGGACACGAAAGTCGCCGCTCACCGATTAACCGCAGAGCCTTTGGCTGAAAGCATTCGCGTCGATCGACTGATCGAGCAGGACGACGTGATTGCGCTTGACGGTGAGCCCGAGATTCGCCTCCAGGCTCTACACACGCCCGGCCACTCGCGCGGACACCTTTGCTTCTACGAGGCGCGCACCGGAACACTGATCTCCGGCGACAACATCGTGGGACTGGGATCAGTCTTGATCGATCCGCCCGAGGGCAACATGCGGGACTACCTGCAATCACTCGAGCGTCTGCGTGAACTTCCTGACGTCTCGGTGATCTTTGGAGGTCACGGCCCGGCCATCGGAAATCCAGCGGCGAAGATTAACGAGTACATCTCGCACCGACTCGAGCGCGAGGAGAACATCTTGAACGCGGTGAATGCCGGCGCTGCTTCACCCAAGGAGATCGTCGCGGTCGTTTACACCGACGTCTCTCCGAAGGCCTACCCGATGGCTGAGCGAGCCGTGCTGGCTCATCTGGAAAAACTAGCGGACGAAGGATTGATTTCCCAAGCTCCGGCCGGCACTTATCATGCGAACAAACCTGGGGTTTCAAAGTAAACCTGGGTTGAAATTAGCGAACGCATTCAGTGTGAGAGTCGTGATTAAAACCCCGATACCAAGGAGTCGAACGTGCGGCCCGATGAAGTCAGTACCACCGCGCGGTAGGCGGGTGGGCCGATCAGGAGGCACTCAAACCCTGCGCCATCGCGATCAAAATACGGTCTGGTAATCAGTGCTACGCGAGGCTAAGTGCCAGCGCATCGGCCCCCCCGGCTACCGCCTGGCGGTACTGACCTCACTCCGAGTCTCCAGGTGCAACCCTGGGGTAAGAGTGGCCAAACGCTTTCAGCGTAGTTTCCGGCGGTGATGATTAGGCGGACTCTGAAGTTCTTCACAAGTCTCGGCACCCTTAGGGGTCTTTAACTTCGAAGTATTAAGATAGCTTTACGCAAAGCAGTCGCTCCCCTTCAAAATGTTTCTTTGTTCCAGCTCCATTGCTCTGCGCTATTTTCTACAGAACATCATGGACTTCGGGTAATCATCAATGCAACAAGCGAAAACACTGGGCGAACTAAAAGAGAATGGATACCAAGGCGTCTCCGTCAAAGACGAGATGCGTGCAAACCTGATTAGCAAACTGACTGCGGGTGAAACGCTCTTCCGCGGAATTGTGGGCTACAGCGAGACCGTCATTCCGCAACTGGTGAACGCGGTGCTGGCACGCCACAACGTCATTCTCCTCGGGCTGCGTGGTCAGGCGAAGAGCCGGATCATTCGGCAGCTGACCGAGTTGCTCGACGAGCAGATCCCGATCATCGCGGGCTCGGAAGTAAACGATAATCCGTTTCAACCAATCTCGGCCTACGGACGTCAACGCGTTGAGACTCATGGTGACGCGACGCAGATAACGTGGATCGATCGCGATGCGCGTTTCGTGGAAAAGCTGGCGACGCCAGACGTGACGATTGCCGACATCATCGGCGACGTGGATCCGATCAAAGCTGCAAAGGGCGGGCATCTGCTGAGCGACGAGCTGACAATTCACTATGGCTTGCTGCCGCGCGCCAACCGGGGCATCTTCGCGATCAACGAACTTCCCGATCTGGCAGGCAAGATTCAGGTGGGTCTCTTCAACATCATGCAGGAAGGCGATGTCCAGATTAAGGGCTATCCCGTAAGACTTCCGCTCGATGTGATGCTCGTTTTCTCCGCCAACCCCGAAGACTACACAGCGCGTGGGAAGATCATCACGCCGCTGAAGGATCGCATCGGTGCTGAAATCAATACTCACTATCCGGCGGAATTGCCCACGGCGATTGAGATCACACGTCAGGAAGCCTGGACCGAACGCGATGGTTGGAAAGACCGCTTGCACATTCCTGATTTTATTCGCGAAGTAGTTGAGCAGATCGCTTTCGAGGCGCGCGATGACCAACGCATCGACAAGCACTCGGGCGTTTCGCAGCGGCTGCCCATTACGGTGATCGAATCAGTCGTCTCAAATGCCGAGCGCCGTTCTATTCTGACCGATGAAGATGAAATCGTGCCGCGAGTGTCGGACGTTTATGCCGCGATTCCATCAATGACCGGGAAGATGGAACTCGAATACGAAGGCGAACAATTGGGAGCAAACCGCATCGCGAAAGATCTAATCAAGCGCGCGGCCGGCGAGGTTTTCGAAGGCTACTTTGTCGGGATCGACTTCGCCCGAACGATTCAGTGGTTCGAGCAAGGGAACAACCTACGACTTGCCGATACAGCTGCTGCTGACGAATGTCATCGTTTGTTGGAGGCCGTTCCCGAACTGATTGACTCTGCGCTGATACCCTTCGACTTCAAACGAAACCAAAAGGCAGAGACAGTTGCTGCTTGTGAGTTTGTCCTTGAGGGCTTGTACGCGGAGAATAAGATCAGCCGCAACGAAGAGGGCGGGTACACGGCAGTGACGAAAGCGAAGAAGGACCGTCGGGGGATGATCTATGACGACCTCACTGAGTCAGGCAAATATAGCTAGATCACCCGACTCCAGACATCCACTCCCTAGTAAGGGCTCCGCGTTTGACATATGCCGCTTAGCTGTTGAAACAGCCATTGATTTTGCAGTGTTCTCCGCGTTTTCCGCGTTCATCCGCGGCCGAATCTGACTTATGAAATTTACGAAGTATTCCAAGTTCAAAGGTCTCGACATCTCCGGTATCAACCTCGGCGATCTGATGGAGAGTCTGTCTGACTCACTCCTCTCCTCCGGCTACGACGATGATTACTACTGGACCCGAGAGCGGCGTCCGCAGGACACGTCGCTCGATGCGCTGCGGCAGGCGCTTCTCCAGGCGCTGATGGAACAGGGCCTGATCAATGAACATCGGGTCGCCGAGATGCTCGCGGACAACGAAGGCAAGTACAAAGGCTCGCTGCTTGAAGAGATGCTCAATCAACTGATCGAGCGACTCGTGGAAGAAGGTTACCTCACCCTGCAGGAAGAACCGGCTAACAGGATGGCCGAACCCGGCGGTGGATCGGGCGTGCCGGAAATTTCCGAGCCGCTCCCGCGGAACGTGAAATTCGAAGTTACAGAAAAAGGCCTCGACTTTCTTGGTTACAAGACTCTGCGAAGTCTGCTCGGCAGCCTTGGCAAGAGCTCCGGCGGACGTCACGACACTCCCGAACTTTCCACAGGCGTGGAAGCAGCGGCGGCAAGCAAGCGTTACGAGTTTGGCGACACGATTAATCTTGATGTGAGCACCACGCTCCTGTCCGCAATTCAGCGCGAAGGGCTGACGGTGCCCCTCAACCTGGAATACAGCGACCTCCACGTGCATCAGTGCGATTACCAATCGTCGTGCGCAACCGTGGTGATGCTCGACTGTTCTCATTCGATGATTCTCTATGGCGAGGATCGCTTCACCCCTGCGAAGAAGGTCGCTCTCGCACTCGCGCATTTAATCCGCACGCAGTATCCGGGCGACTCGCTCAAGCTCGTGCTGTTCCATGACGGCGCGGAAGAGTTGCCGCTCGCGAAACTCGCGACCACTCAAGTCGGCCCCTATCACACGAACACCGCAGAAGGCTTACGTCTTTCGCGTCGCATCCTGCAGTCGCAGCGGAAAGAGATGAAGCAGATTGTGATGGTGACGGATGGCAAGCCGACTGCTTGTTTCATTGAAGGCGGGGTACAGCCAGCCCGGTCTGTCCCGTCAGGAACTAACCCGCGAGGTGAAAGGACCGGAAGGAATGTCGGTCCCACCACTCGTCGACTCTACAAAAACTCCATGGGCGGCGATCCCTTTGTCATGGACGAGACCTTCAAAGAGGTCCAGGCTTGCCGCAAAGCGGGTATAATGATCAATACCTTCATGCTCGCGAGCGATTACTACCTCGTTGAGTTTGTGAAGCAGATGTCTGCAATGACAAACGGGAAAGCCTACTTCGCCAATCCCAGCAACCTGTCGCAGTTTGTCTTGATGGATTTTCTGCGACGCCGTACGAGCCGCGTTCGCTGAATCACCCTTCCGGTCTTCCGAGGCGGGAACAACCGCTCCGGCCAGTCAAAACTAGATGGAATCAAAACCCCCAAGGTCCAAACCCAAAGTGGCAATTCATCAAGCGCAAGACACCGCCGCGCCCGGGACTGAATTGCGCTACCGCGAACTCGTCGAGAACGCGAATGACATCGTCTTCACTCTCGACTTCGCCGGCAATGTGACCTCGGTCAACAGGGCAGTGGAAAGAATCATGGGCTTCTCGCAGGACGAGTTGCTGCATATGAAGCTCGACGACTTTCTTACTCCGGAGTCGGTGGCGACGTCGCGCCAGATGACCGAGCGTAAGTTGGCCGGCGAAGAACGAACGCGTTACGAGGTCGACAGCCGTGCGAAAGACGGAAGCATGATGACTCTCGAAGTCAGCAGCGGTCTTATCATGCATGATGGTAAGCCGGTTGGCGTTCAGGGTGTGGCGCGGGACATTACCCATCGCCGGCGGGCTGAGGAAGCATTGCGAGAGGCTGACCAACGTGCCCTGTCCGAGTATGAACGATTGCTCGAAAGGATCACTGGTCTCGCTCAGGCGCTGGGAACAGCGCGTGACCTGTTTACAATTTTTGACGCACTGCGAGAGTTTTCAATCCTGTCGGTGCCTTGCGCTGGGCTCTTTATCTCGCTTTACGATTCAGCGCGTGACGTTCGCACGGCGTGCTACGGCTGGGGTGATGGCCATGAGCTCGATACGACCACACTACCACCGATGCCCATCACTTCCGACGGGCCGAACAGTCGTGCAGTGCGGACAGGGGAAGTAGTCTTCACTGACGAATATCCTCAAGCTACGGGTGTAGTTGTCGGTCCAGACAACGGCCTGCGGACGCAGTCGTCCATCGCCGTCCCGATGGCTGTGATGGGGCGAATCGTTGGGACCATCGAGCTGCAGAGTTATCAGAAGGCGGCTTTCCGAGAAGAACACGCGACGGCAATGCGGCTCGCCGCGAACCTCGGCGCCGTGGCAATTGAGAACGTTCGTTTGCTGCAACAGGAAAGCAACGCGCGCGCCGTAGCAGAAGAATCGAACCGTCTGAAGGATGAGTTTCTTGCGACTGTCTCACATGAATTAAGAACCCCGTTGACTGCCATTCTCGGTTGGTCGCGCATGCTGCAGACGGGTTCGCTCGATGAAGAGACTGCTGAGAAGGCGATCGAGACCATCAGACGTAACGCGAAATCACAGTCACAGATAATCGATGACATCCTCGACGTGTCGCGCATCATTACCGGCAAACTCGCTCTTGATCTCAACCCGATCGAACTCGGCCCGGTGATTGAGGCTGCAGTAAACGTAGTCCGGCCGACCGCCGAGGCCAAGGGAATCCGGATCGATACCGAGTTTCCTTCTCAACCGGCCGTGATCGCGGGTGACTCCAATAGACTGCAGCAAGTGGTTTGGAACCTTCTTTCGAACGCGATCAAGTTTACGCCAGGCGGCGGACGCGTCTCGCTCGGCGTCAAAGATAGCGGAAACGATGTTGAGATATGTGTCACTGACAATGGTCAGGGCATCGAAGCAGAATTCCTGCCGTTTGTGTTCGACCGCTTTCGGCAAGCGGACAGCACCACAACGCGACAACACGGCGGTCTCGGACTTGGCCTCGCGATCGTGCGGCATCTAGTCGAGATCCACGGCGGAAGCATCAGCGCCACAAGTGCGGGTGCGGGAACAGGCGCGGTGTTCCTGGTGAGACTCCCGCGTTTAGTTCCCGCTGCATATCTCAAGGGGATGGAAAAGCCCGATGAAGGGAACGGTGGGCGCTTAACGTCTGACTCGCGATTAAGTGGTATACATGTACTGCTGGTTGACGATGATGCCGACACTTTGCAACTGATGACCGCAGCATTGGCACATAGTAAGGCAACCATCACTGCGGTCTCTTCCGCTAAAGCTGCGATTGAAGCCATCACGGTTAATAGACCGGACGTGGTTGTTTCGGATATTGGGATGCCAGAACAGGACGGTTATTACCTGATTGAAAAGATCCGGGCGCTGCATCCTGATCAGCCGGTTCCGGCCGTCGCCATCACTGCCTACGCGCAGGAGGAAGATCGCGAAAAAGCGCTTGCTTCCGGGTACCGCACCTACCTGGCAAAACCAATTGAACTTTCTGAATTACTCGCTGCGGTGGCGGAGGCAGTGGGCAAAGAATAGATGAGGAAATCCCGTTGACGCATTTCACGATCGCTCAGAACCAAACGAGTACGAGGAAGATTGTTCGCGGAGTTGAGGTTGTATATGACGACGTCGGCTCGGGCCCAAGCGTTGTTTTGCTCCACGGTTATCCCTTCAACCGCTCGATGTGGGCCGAACAAGTCGAGGAACTGAAGCAGCACCACCGCGTGATTGTTCCTGACCTGCGCGGGCACGGCGAGAGCGCGGTAACTCATACTCCTGCGACAATGCAGAACATGGCGGCCGAAGTCGCTTCGTTGCTTGAGACGCTCAATATCTCGCGCGCCACGATCGCCGGACTCTCGATGGGAGGCTACGTTGCGCTCGCTTTCTACCGGCTGTTTCCCTTGCGCGTCCGCTCCCTGGTCCTTGCTGATACTCGCGCTCAGGCAGATAGCGATGAAGCAAAACAGACTCGCGAGCAGCAGGCGGAGAAGGCCCTGCGTGAAGGGATGGAGGGAATTGCCGATGGCCTCCTGCCAAAACTGTTGGCGCCTGAAACTGTTACGAGGCATCCCGAAATCGTAAAGCGTCTACGCCAGATGATGGCGGAGACCGATCCGGAAGGAGCTGCTGCAGCGCTGCGGGGCATGGCCCAACGACAGGATCAGACAGCGTTCCTATCTCGCATCATTGCGCCCACACTGATTCTCGTCGGGAAGGAAGATGCAATCACTCCTGTGGCTGATGCTGAGTTGATGCACCGGGAGATCGGCGGGTCGCGTCTGAGCGTTATCGAAGGCGCCGGGCATATTTCAAATCTGGAACAGCCTGAAGAATTCAATGCCGCGCTCGTAAAGTTTTTGCGAGACGTTGAAGTTTAGGTCTTGGGTCTTTGGATTTCGGTTTACCGAATGGCGGATCCTCTTAAGTACACTATTGAAGAGCGCGTTCGCTGGGGCGACGTGGATGCGGCAAGCATCATCTTCTACGGCGCTTACATTCGCTTTTTTGAGTTTGCCGAAACAGAACTCTTTCGCGCGGTAGGACTGCCTTACAGTGTGATGTTCGACGAACTCGACATCTGGCTGCCGCGAGTTCACCTGGAATGCGACTTTCGCCACGCCGCTCAACTCGACGACTTGCTTGAGGTCTCGGTGTACGTCGGCAGGTTCGGTAATAAGTCGCTGCGCTTGAATTTTGAAGTACGCCGCAAAGGCAAGGACTTGCTGATCGCCGAAGCCCATTTCGTCCTGACCGCTGTTCGCCGCGATACGTTCGAGACCGTTCCTATCCCCGATGAATTAAAGACCCGCCTCGCTCCTTACACGAGTACCGCAACCTCTTAGTTCGTATGTAGAGTTACCGTCCAGCTATGTGGCATTCCAGCAGGCGGGCGAGACGACTGCGGTTCCAGGACTGATTGTGCGTTTGAACTCAACTCGCTATCAAATTCTTCCCAGCCTGATCGCGCTCCGCGCCAGTTTCTTCTTTAGATCAACGTAACCCTGATCACCCGCGACGAGATCGCCGAGCACGCGTTTAATCCCGCGATGTCCGCGAGCGAGCTCAATCATTCTTTCTGTGAATGGCGCTCCAAAAAAGTTTCCATAGAAGCGCGGGCGCATTTGGGCCGCCCGCTTCAGCTCGCGACCGAAGTCTTCACGCCAACGTTGCTCATACTCCAAAGGCGTTCCAGCAAGGATGCACTGCGCCAGTAACTCCGCGGAGCGCAGCGCGTAATAGATTCCTTCGCCGGTGACTGGATCGGCAAAGCCTGCGGCATCACCAAGGAGCGCCCAACGCGGCCCGCAAACCTTGCGCGTGTCCCAGGTTTTATCATTGAGACCTGGGATGCGCGCCGCATACCGTTCAGCAGTGCCTTCGAGTTTGGTTCTAATTCGCTCGTCGCGTTTTTGATCAACTTTCCGACTCGTCCAGAGTTTTGCTTTTGAGTCTTCACCACGCCGGTAATAGCCAACCATGAACAGCCAGAGCAGATCGTCGAGGGGTTGATGTTGAAAAGCATCCTGCGTTGTCGCGATACCGAAAGAGATATGATCAACGCGCGGGAAGGCCCAGGCGTAACCAACCCAGCCCGGCAGAAAAGCGACGACGGTGGGGACCTCGTTGTTTTCCGGCAAGGGCGCACGGTATCCAAAGGCGACTTCCATTTCTGAAGGCAGCAAGGGTCCGGAGAGCTTGCGGGCAATTGCGCTTCCCGCGCCGTCCGCTCCCACAAGTAGCTGCCCCTTCCACTCGGCGCCGCTTGCGCTTTGCAGCCTCCAACCAGATTCAGTTTGGGTCATGCCCTTCGCAGAAACCTTTGCGGCGATTACCTGAGCGCCCGCGGCTCGCGCTCGTTCGCGCAGGTACGAATCGAACGCAACTCGGGAATAGACGGCGAAGGGCTCATCGAGTTGCAGGTGCAGACGCTTGCCCGACGGAGAGAAGAGATCCAGCTCATTGACGGTGCGTCCGACGGCGTTCAGTAACTGCGGCCAGGCCTTCAAAGCCTTCGCAGTAACACCGCCCCCGCAAGCTTTCGGCTCACCTTCAGGCCGCCCGTCGAAGAGGGCAACGCGAACGCCTGCTGCAGCGAGTAGTTCCGCTGTGAATGAGCCGGCTGGACCAGCGCCAACGATTAAGACTTCGAACTGCTCCACTGATGCTCCTTGTTGAATGAATCGATCTTCATCTTAGATGCGGCCGTTGCGGAGGGCAAAGGAGCGTGTGATCCGCTAATCGAAGATCCACAGATTACGCAGAGTACAAAGGTAAAATCAGAGTCACAACGTAAAATCAAAATGACTACCGTCGCCCTGAAAATATCTGCCGAGGACTCTGCTGAACGAGCTCGCGGTGAACGGACTAATGTTTTTCACGTTTATGAATCTGCATAATCTGCGGATCCCTTGTCTGCAGATGCTTTGCTTACTCCAAACAATGCCCTGTGCGTGATAAAATGCCTGCGTTTCCTGGACAGTTGGCGCAATAGACTACGCGTGAAACACGCAGCGTTCGGGTTTTCTGTTCGAAGCCCAGCCGAGACTCCAACTGGAGGGAGTCAGAAATGGGAAGCGCAAGCTCCATAGTTTTCTCAGGCATCGCTCCTCATCCCCCGATCATGGTTCCAGAAGTAGGCGGAGAATCCGCTGCGGAAGTAGCCTGGTCAATCGAAGCGATGGCGGAACTAACCCGCCGCATCATCGCCAGCGGCGCTGAATCCATCGTTCTGATCTCACCTCACGCTCCACTACAACGATCAGACTTTGTCGCCTACGATAGTCCCGCCGTTCGTGCAGACTTCGCAGCCTTTCGCGCGCCGCAGGTTGAGTTCGAACTCTCGCTCGATACCGAGCTGCTGCAAGCAATCTCCAGAAGCGCCGACGGCGCGCAGTATCATGTCGTTCCGATTCACAACCCTGACCTGGATCATGGGACCGCAGTGCCTCTCTACTTTTTGCGCCAGAACGGTTGGACCGGTCGTGTTGTTGCGCTTGGTTACAGCTTCCTCTCCAACGAGGATCATTTGCGTTTCGGCTCGTGTATCGCGAAAGCGATCGACGAGACGGGGCGCTCAGTGGCTTTAATAGCGAGTGGTGACTTAAGTCACCGGCTAAAGCTCGAATCACCCGCGGGCTTCAACCCGACCGCATACATCTTTGATGACGAGATCGTGGATGCGTTGCGCTCGAACACTCCCGAACGAATAGTAAATATTGATCAGGATCTTCGTAGTTTAGCTGGCGAGTGTGGCTATCGCTCGATGCTGATCGTGCTGGGGGCGACCAGTGAACTGCCGCGCGCCTGCGAGGTTCTTAGTTACGAAGCGCCCTTTGGCGTTGGTTACCTTGTGGCGCAACTAACGAACAAGGTAGAGGGCTCTGCTGCGATAGATAGTCTGCCGGCGCTTGCCCGTGAGGCGGTGGAGAGTTTTATTCGAACTGGAACAGTGATTAGGCAAAAGGCTGGGACCGGATTGCTGGCAGCGCGTGCTGCTTGCTTTGTCTCACTCAAGACACTCGATGGTGAATTGCGTGGCTGCATCGGCACAGTTGAACCCGTCAAAGACACGCTCGCCGCGGAACTGATCGCGAATGCCATCAATGCTGCCACACGCGATTCACGGTTTTCACCAGTAACGCCGGACGAATTACCGAACCTGCGATACTCCGTTGATGTGCTTTCAGCACCCGAGCCGGCGGAGATCACAGATCTGGATCCGGCTGTTTACGGTGTGATTGTTGAAGACGAAACCGGCTCGCGGCGGGGACTGCTGCTTCCGGATCTGCAAGGCATAGAGACTGTGAGCGACCAGGTAGCGATTGCATCGCGCAAGGCTGGGATCCTGCCAGGGGACCCGGTTCGGCTCGCGCGTTTTCGTGTGGATCGTTACGGTGAGTAGGACAGATATTCCTGTCTGTCCTTGTGAACGGCATCCGTGGTTCAGAAAAAAATGTAATGCCAGACCAAAGTGAACAGGCAGGAATGCCTGTCTTACTTGTTAGACGTCGAGGTTTCTTACGTCGAGCGCGTTGTCCTCGATGAACTTACGCCGCGGCTCAACTGCGTCACCCATCAGGACGTTGAAGATCTCGTCGGTCTCGACTGCGTCATCTATTCGGACCTGCAACAGTGTGCGCTTGTCCGGATTCATCGTGGTCTCCCAAAGCTGTTCTGGATTCATCTCGCCCAAACCCTTGTAGCGCTGAATACTCAGATCCTTCTTCGCCGCGGCCAGCACTTTTTCTAACAGCGCTTCCCGCGTCGGTAACTCTTCGGCAGTTCCATTTGTACCGGTGGTAAAAGGAGGTGAAAGAGTGTCTTCCAGCACAGTGTAAAGCTCGACTGCCTTCTGAAATTCGACAAAGCTCGCGAAGTTCCAATCAATGGAAACGTTCACGCCCGCTACGGTTGATGTTTCAATCTCCCAGAGACCGTGTTCTTCATCGGTCGAGAGTTCGGTTTTATATCCCGCTTTTGCAAGCACCCCTTCCACGCGCGCCATCAGATCGCCATCCTGAAATACCTTGCGCAGCGTTGTGCCTTCCTTGCGCAACACACCCTTCTTGCCACCGAACGCCTCAAGTAGACTATCCAGCAAATGCGAGTCGCCAATGAGCCGGCGGGCGGCACGCTCACGGTAGTGTTTGAAGTCGACCATCTTTTCAAGCGACCGCGCCAGGTCTTTGCCCTCGATGACTTCTTTGGCGCCAGCTAACTGCACCGTCATATCGGCTGTTGCCATGCGCATTAGATAGCGGATCATCGAGCCTTCGTCCTTGATGTACTCCTCTTTCTTGCCGCGCTTCACCTTAAAGAGCGGTGGCTGGGCAATGTAGACATAGCCCTTTTCAATAAGCTCGCCCATCTGTCGGTAGAAGAAGGTGAGCAAGAGCGTTCTGATGTGCGAACCGTCAACGTCCGCGTCAGTCATAAGGATGATCTTGTGATAGCGAAGCTTTGAGGCATCGAAATCCTCCTTGCCGATGCCAGTGCCGAGCGCCATGATCAGCGCCTTGATTTCACTATGGCCGAGCATCTTGTCGAAGCGTGCTTTTTCGACGTTCAGAATCTTTCCCTTCAGCGGCAGGATTGCCTGGTTCTTACGATCGCGGCCCTGCTTGGCAGAACCGCCTGCGGAGTCGCCCTCGACTATGTAGATCTCTGAAAGCGCAGGATCGCGTTCCTGACAATCGGCCAGCTTTCCTGGCAACATGGTCGAACCCATTGCGCCCTTGCGCACGATCTCGCGCGCTTTCCTGGCTGCCTCACGTGCGCGCGCCGCGTCAACTGATTTACCGACAACCTTGCGAGCTACCGAGGGGTTTTGTTCGAAGTATTCGGTTAGCCGCTCGTTGAGGAATGACTCGACGGCGCCTTTAACATCGGAGTTAAGCTTGCCCTTGGTTTGCCCTTCAAACTGTGGCTGCGGAAGCTTCACCGAAATAACTGCAACCAAGCCCTCACGGACGTCGTCTCCGGTAAGCGAACTCTTAAAGTTCTTCGCAAGACCGGACGATTGCGCGTAAGCATTGATCGTCCTGGTAAAGGCCGAGCGGAATCCTGAGAGGTGTGTTCCGCCGTCTACGGTGTTGATGTTATTCGCGAACGAATAGACTTTTTCGTCGTAGCCGTCGTTGTACTGAATCGCAACCTCAACGGAAAGAGCGTCACCTTCTTTTTCAAAATAGATGGGCTTGTCGTGAAGCGTACTCTTGTTCTTGTTCAGATGCTTGACGAACTCGGCAATGCCACCCTTGTAGTAGAACTCGTGCCCTCGCTCGGGTTCTTCGCGCTCATCCTTGATCGTTATGCGAATGCCTTTATTGAGAAACGCTTTCTCACGCAAACGTTCGGACAATTTATCGAAGCTGAACTCAGTGTGATCGAAAATAGTCGAGTCGGGCTTGAATGTGACTTTCGTTCCGCGCCTCTTGGTCTTGCCGGTCTGCTTCAAAGCAACGACGGGAATACCGCGAACATACTCCTGCTCGTAAGTCTTGCTGTCTCGCCAGATTTCCAGACGCAAGGTCTCCGAAAGAAAGTTCACACAGGAAACGCCTACGCCATGGAGTCCACCGGAGACTTTGTAAGCATTGGAGTCGAACTTTCCCCCGGCGTGCAGTTTTGTCATCACGACTTCTGCCGCCGACTTCTTTTCTTTCTTCATCAGGTCGACGGGTATGCCACGGCCGTTGTCGATCACTGTGATCGAGTTGTCGAGATGGATCGTCACCTCAACTGTGTCGCAGTATCCGGCGAGCGCTTCGTCGATCGAGTTGTCTACGACTTCATACACGAGGTGATGGAGACCGATTTCCCCTGTCGAACCGATATACATCGCGGGCCGCTTGCGAACCGCTTCCCGCCCTTCAAGAACAGTGATTGACGCGGAGTCGTACGACTGCCCCTTCTTGTCTGTTATTGTGCCTGCTGTAGCCAAACCATTCTCCTTAACGCGACTTTAAAATATTGTTTGATACGAAAAGCAAAACCGCCTCAGGTTAGTTCTGTGGAAGCCACTGCGATGGGATCTGGTTCCTCGCTCAACACCTCGTTTACTAACTGACCCTCTTCGATTTCATGCACACGAGCTCCCGAAAGAAATCCTTCCAGGTGACTTCGTTTCGAGGTTGTAATGAAAGTTTGGGTCCGGTCTTCGAGGTATTCCAACAGCTGTCTTATCCTTCTTTCGTCCAACTCCGCATCGACATCGTCGATGAGAAAAAGCGGGTAATCCCCATGCCATGAATTATACAACGAAATCGCTGCTAAGTCTAATAATAACAATGCGCTACGCTGTTGCCCCGAGCTTCCATAAACCCTCATCTCGCGGCCTTCCAAAAGTATCTGCAGATCGTCTCTGTGAGGGCCGATTAGGGAACGTCCGGCCGCGAGCTCGGCTGGCAACCGGAGGCGCAGTCTTTGCTCCAAGAGCGCCTCATAGGAGTCGACGTCACCTTTGCCCTCAAGCTGAGACAGATAGCGGATTTGTATCTCCCGGCGCTCAAAAAGGCCGTGCTGCAAAGACTGGTTGATTCGTTCGATGTAGTCAGTGCGCGAGCGGTGCAACTCGCCTGCGAGTTTCACCAGCAGTTGGTTCCATGGCGCCAGCAGATCCTCTACGTTACCGAGCGCTAACTCATTCTCTGCCGAGTCTTGCAGAATCCGGTTCTTCTGTTTAACGACCCTGTTGTAGTCCGAGATGGTTTGCACGTAGGCCGGCTGCAAGGACGCGACGCCTCGGTCGATGAATCGCCTGCGCGCTTCGGGTACGCCGCGCACAACCTCGAGTTCGTCGGCAGTGAAAGCAAAAACCTGCAATTGACTGAGATACCTGGCAAGCGGCTCTTTTTTTCCGTTAACAGAAATGACCTTGGTGTTGCCCTGCAGCGTCACCTGCAGGTCTCTTTGCACGTCTGATCCGGAAGAGACTTGTCCTTTGACGAGGGCCATCTGCTCGCCAAATCGAATCGATTCCTGGAGGCGTTGAGTGCGGAAGGATTTTGTTCGGGAGAGCAGGTAGATTCCCTCGAGCCAGTTGGTCTTGCCCTGTCCATTGCTTCCGAGAATGATATTTAGTCGTGGGCCGCAATGGAGTGTTCCGATCAAGTTTCGGAATCGATGGACCTGAACAGAATCGAGGATCATGTAAACGATTTTAACATAGCGGCCCTAAGGTCTTCTGGATTTGAAAGGTCGATACTTTAATGAGAAAGCGCCTCCAAATTATGGAGGCGCTTCAGTCAAGATCGCGTGATTGAGTTCAATTTAATTTCTTCAGATACGCATTGGCATCACAACGTACTTGTAGTCGTACTCGCCGCCCTCTGCGGGCCGTAACTGCGCTTGTGAGTTTCCATCCTTAAACTCAAACGCTACGTTGCCGTCGCCAATCACATTTAGAAAGTCCTGCAGGTATTGAGCGTTGAATCCGATGTCAGTTTCCTCGCCAGCATAATCGGAAGGAACTGTCTCGCGAGCTTCGCCTTCCTCGGCATTTTGCGAACTAATTACCAATTGGTTCGGCTCAAGATGAAAGCGAATCGCGTGGGAGCGTTCGTCAGCCATCAGGGCAACTCGCCTGATTGCGTGGTTGAGCAGGGCGCTATCGAACTGGACCTCTTTGTCGTTATTCTTGGGCATGACCATTTCATAATTCGGAAACTGGCCATAGAGCATGCGAGAAATAAGCAACCGGGCACCGACTTCAAAATAGATATGATTCTCATCCATTCCCAAGCTGATTTCGCCGTCGTAGTCGGCGGTCAACTTAGTCAACTCGGCGAGTGTTTTTCGGGGAATGAGCGTGTCGATCGAGTCGTTGGTCCCGTTCTTCGCAGCGCTTTTCCTCTCCACATAAGCGAGTCGGTGACCATCGGTTGTGACCATCTTCGCACCCGATTCATCCATGATGAATTTCGCGCCGGAGAGCGTATAGCGTGACTCTTCCTGGGTGATGGCGAAAATTGTTCTGTCGATTAGCGATTTCAAAACGCTGGCTGAAATTTTGGTAGGCGCTGATTTGAAAGTAGGAACTTCGGGAAAAGCGTCTTTTGCCACTCCGACGAGCTTGAACTTTGCACGATCGCATTTCACTGTAACCCAGTCGTTGTCTTCCCTTTTAAAACTCACAGGCGCGTCAGGCAACAGTCGCGCGATCTCGAACAACTTTCTAGCCTGGACGCAAATCGCACCTGGCGTCGCAATCTCTTCAGCGTCCATATCACAACGGATCGTTACGTCCAGATCGGTCCCGGTAATTCTTATTGTCCCTTCACCTACCGATTCGATCAGGATGTTGGACAAGACTGGAATCGTATTTTTCTTCTCGACTACGCCTTGCACAAAACCTAGTTCTTTCTGAAGGTTCTGTTTGCTTACAACGAACTGCATACCAATACTCTCCTTAACGCGCTGAATAAATTTTCAGATTAGCTATTCTACTATTACTACAGATAAATCCTTGTGTTTAGATCTAGTAGTAGTAGTAGTGGCCTGTTGATATGTGGAAAAGCAACCAACTCTTTTAGTAACATCAAATCAACCGCACAGAGGCTGTGAATCTTGACTCACCGTAATTCAGGAAGCCTGTCGAAAACTTTCTGAAGGGAAAAGTCGCAAGGGCTTCCACCGGGCGTTTGCCTTAATCCTGTGAGAGTCTGTGTGAATCTAATACCCCTGAGTTCAACAGGCACCTCTGAGGATGGACCGTTGTGGAAAACAATCGCCATCATTCTTATTTCTTAAGGCTCTCAGACAGATCTTCCACTAGCTTCTGCAACTGAGAATCTCTTAGCCTCTGTGATTCTATCTTAGAAAAAGAGTGCATCACCGTCGTATGGTGTTTCCCGCCAAACGCCCTGCCAATCGCTGGATAACTAAGTTTAGTCAAGCTTTTGCAAAGATACATCGCGATCTGCCGCGGATGAGAAACCTGCCGCGCGTTATTCTTCGATACCAACTCCGCGACGCTTATTTTGAAACTCCCGGCGACTGCCTTTTGGATCTGGTCGATCGTGATAACGTCTGAATCCTCATCACCGGCAATATTTCGCAGCGCATCCTGCGCCAGGTTCCGGGAGATCTTCTCTCCCCGCAAAGAAGAAATGGCAACTAAACGTACGAGAGAGCCTTCGAGTTCTCGGACGTTGTGTTTTACGCGACTGGCAATCATCAATGCGACATCGTCCGGAATACCAACGCCCATGATTTCGGCTTTGCGCCTCAGAATGGCAACTTTCGTTTCCAGATCGGGCGGCTCAATGTCAGCGATCAATCCCCACTCAAACCTCGAATGTAGCCTTTCCTCAAGAGTGCGAATCTCACGCGGAGGACAGTCCGAGCTGATGACGATTTGCTTCTGTTGATCGTAGAGCGAATTGAAGGTGTGGAAAAATTCTTCCTGAGTTCGCTCCTTGCCGGCCATGAACTGAACGTCGTCGATTAAGAGCACATCAACCGATCGGTATCTTTCGCGAAAAGCCGGAGTCTTGTCATAGCGGATCGCGTTTATCAGTTCGTTCATGAACTTCTCGGATGAGAGATAGCACAAGCGCAGGTGAGGATTCCGTTGCTTGATCGCGTGACCACACGCATGCATCAAGTGCGTCTTGCCCAATCCGACCCCACCGTACAAATACAGCGGGTTGTACGTTTTGCCAGGAGCCTCTGCCACAGCCAGCGAGGCGGCATGAGCAAACTGATTACATGAGCCAACTACGAAGCTGTCATAACTATATTTTGAGTTTAGAGCAGGATCGAAAACGGGCGCTTCGGGCGCTCTAGCTGTAGCAAGTGCGTGGTGACGTTCGCCATTTGTCGGTGCGGAGTCCCTCAACACTGGCTCCGGATAAATAGGAAACAATCCCTTCGAAGATGGAATGGCATGAGTCGAAACGACTTTTTCCGTCGCACCGGTTAGACCCGTTGCGACTTCCGGACTGAGAGACCAGTGCACCGAATAGCCTTGCAATCCGAGCTCGGAGAGAGATTGCGCCATTACAGAAGCAAAGTTGGCACTGATCCATGCCCTTACTAGATCGTTTGGAGCACGGAGACGAATTACGGAAGCGGAGGAGTCGATCCCGCCGAATGCAATCGATCTAAACCAAGTCTCAAAAGTTTCGTTGTTGAGTTTATTCTTGATTGAGTCAAGAACGCCCTCCCAAATATCGGTGTCGACTATCAAGGCAGTTACTTCCCATTTATCAGCACGAGTTCCGACATTCTCCTTGCCTGTTTCAGAACCGTACGCGCATTTCGTGATTTGATCCTAGCCCCTGAACACCGTCTGTAGTTCACCGTGGGTGTGGAAACTCGTTTTCCACACCCTTTTTCACAGGTCTGTGGAAATCCCTTAAGCTGTTAATGTATTGCTTTAAGATTATAACCATCAATGAGTTAGGGGCATGATCTGCTGGGACGGGCGGAGCCTAACACACGAATCGAGATCTTATCAAGCGAACCCCGGCCATAAAACATCTTCCATGCTAGCCAGAGCTGCCGGGCGGCCATAACGCCCGGCAACTCTGGGATTAGTACCGTTGTCGGACACCTTCCGAATAGCAAGGTTCTTCACATTGAGAACCAAGTCCATAGGCTGTGTAACGGGTAACGTGTTCAGGCCGTCTATGATCCGGTGAAGAACCTGCTTAATTTAACCTGCGAGTAAACCGCAAAGCATGTGGCTTTCTTGACACAAGCGTCACTGGCAGTTAGTCTTACGGTTTTCGTTTAGTAGGAGATTGGACAATATGGCGAAGCCCACTTTTCAACCAAATAACCGGAGACGAGCCAAGACACATGGCTTTCGGTCGAGAATGGCGACCAAGAACGGCCGGCTTGTTCTTAAACGCCGACGAGCGAAGGGACGGAAGCGTCTGACACCGGCCCACTATTAAGTTTCCTTGTTAAATGAAGACGCACCTCCGTGGCAGCGGCGATTTTCATCGTGTTTATCGGATGGGAAAACGGTATGAGTGCTTTCTCATCACCGCGTTCGTCTTACCAAATAAGCTTCCCTATCATCGACTTGGGATTACCGCTTCGAGAAAGGCATTGGGCAATGCGGTCTGCCGCAACCGGGCAAAGCGTCTATTACGGGAGAGCTTCCGTTTGACAGCGGTCCAGCGTGCGACGCTAAAGACGCATTACGATTGGGTGCTCAACGGCAGGCGCAGCTTGTTAACTTCTAAAGTAGACAAACCTCTGGAGGAGTTCAAAAAAATAATTCTTTCCGTGGCGAAGGCGGAAGTAGTCGGTTCAGTTAATGAATCTAAACTGGCGTGAAGACAATTCTTATTTCAGTACTCAGATTTTATAAGCTAGTAGTTTCACCCCTGCTTCCGCCATCTTGTCGATTCGTTCCCACCTGTTCAGAATTCGCAATGGAAGCGATAGAGCGCCGTGGCGCATTGCGTGGAAGTTTGCTTGCGCTGCGTAGGTTAGCGCGTTGCCATCCATTCCATCCTGGCGGTTATGATCCGGTAAAGTAAGATTCTCAGACAGGAGCCCTTCCCGTAGGCTTTCTAATTCCTCGATGCAACAAAAGCGTTTACTACTAGCATTATTAATCTCCACAGCCATACTCTTTCTGTGGGGATATTTATTTCCAGGTAAACCAGCGCCGCAGCCTCAGAGTCCGGATGCCGTGGCGACTGTGTCTCCAAGCCCTACTTCGTCAACTACCCCTTCCAATTCGGCTACACCAGCTATCCAATCGAAAGCCGTCGGGGAGCCGTCGATCCCGATCGTGAGCCAGGAAGTTCGTCGGAACTTAGTAATAAAGACGCCTCTTTACGAAGCGAAGTTCGACAATCAGGGTGCGGAAATAACAAGCTGGATCATTAGACGAAACAAGGATAGTGATCACGAGATTTACTCGGTCGCCGGAAATAAGAAACAGCAAGTACCGTTGGAGTTGGTCTCACAGATAGCCTTGCAGCGTACGCCTCGAGAAGTACCACTCCAGGTGATGACGGGTGATAGCAATCTGGATAGCCTGCTGGCGAGCACTACCTACAAGATTGATGGAGCTGATACCTCAAGCGGCGACGTCGATATCACATTAGCCTCTAACGAAAAAAAGTCGATCACCTTCATAGCGCGTGACAGTGCAACTGGATTGGATGTCACAAAAAAAATATCTGTAGACGCTAACCAGTACACGGTCGACCTTGAGATGGTGATTAAGCGCGGGGGTCAGCTTGTTCCCAGCGCGAAGGTAAGGGTGGGGTCGAGCGTCGGAGATCAAGGCGTCAAGCGATATTCATTCTATTCGGTCGCCCCCGAGGCAATCGCCTCAGTCGGCCGCAAAATCGAACGGCATCCTGGCGCTTCGATAAATGAAAACAAGAACAGCCCTGATCGTTTATTGGCACCGGGCTCAGTCGACTGGGCTGGAGTAGGCGACACTTATTTTGCGATGGTAGCCATACCGTCCAAGCCTATTGACGGACTGGAATTCCGCACGGTTCAATACGACAGTCACGTCAACGGTAAACCGGAAAAGCGGTACCTTGTATCAGCTTGGGTGCCGGTTCCAACGGATGGTTCTCCCACCATTATTTACGTGGGGCCTAAGGACCACTTCATACTAACCGAAGCAAGCCAGCGGGTCAGTACAACTGTCGGCCGAAATGTGGACCTCGAGGGTTTAATAGATTTTGGTTGGTTTACCTGGCTGTCACGACCTCTTGCCATTCCAATTCTCAGGGCCATTCGCTGGCTGTACCGGCTTACCGGTAGCTATGGCCTGGCAATTATTCTATTTACGATAGTCATTTATTCGCTCTTCTTTCCCTTGAAGTGGCGTTCGTCGAAATCGATGAAGAAGGCGCAGAAGCTCGCGCCCAAGATGAAGGAGCTCCAGGAAAAGATTAAGGGGATGAAGCAAAATGATCCCCGCTTGAAAGAGTTGCAGATGGAACAACTGCGTCTGATGAAGGAAGGCAATCCGCTCGGCGGATGCTTACCACTTCTGATTCAGATGCCTTTCCTCTTCGCTCTCTACCGTGCCATCACAATCTCGCTGGATTTTCGGCAAGCAACATTTCTCTGGTTACCAGATTTATCCAGCGGTGATCCCCACCACATACTCGAGGTCCTGATGGCGGGTACAATGATGGTGTTGCAGTTGATTACGCCGGCACCATCTGCCGATCCAATGCAACGGAAGATGATGGCCATCGGAATGCCCCTCTTCATGCTTTACGTTTTATGGGGTGCGCCTTCTGGTTTGTTGCTCTATTGGCTGGTCGGAAACATCGTCGGTTTCAGTCAACAGTTTCTGATCAATTACCTCACGAAATCAGACAACGAATTGCCTCCACCGTCGGACAGGCTTCAGCCAACTGGGACGATTAAGGGATCAAATGGCTCCTCGAGCAAAAAGCTCGCCCCGAGTAAGGTCTAAGCACCTTCATTTTAGGAGTTTCAAATGAACGAAACTTATGAACAGGCGGCTAAATTTCTTCAGTCCGTCTTCGAGAAATCGGGATTGGAACTTGATGTCTCGCTTGAGGGTGATGCGGTGCAGTGCGTCCTGAATTTGAAAGGGCGCGATGCGGAGCTCATGCAGGCCGAGGGAGCTGATGGGCTTGAGGCGATTCAGCACTTGGTAAATCAGGCGTTCGGCCGATCTTTGCCCAGGGGTGAGCGCATTGTCTGTGACGTGCTTGGCTTTCGCGCCACTCGCGATGCGGAACTTCGCGCAATGGCGTTGCATGCTGCGAATCAAGTCAGATCAAATGGACAACCCTTTACCTTTGGTCCGATGAATTCTACCGAGAGACGCGTCCTTCACCTGACGCTAGCTGATAGCGAAGATCTTCAGACGGAATCCATCGGAGAAGCAGCGGACCGACGGCTTAAGGTGAGCTTGAAAACGCCCGCCAGGTAAGCGACAAACACTCTCCCCAAAGCCTAGCAGTGCCTTTCGAGTTGTCAGATGGATACGATTGTCGCACTAGCAACAGCTCCTGGTCGTAGCGCCATTGGCGTGATCCGGCTCAGTGGCCCACGTTCCTTAGCGATCGCAAGTTCACTCATCGAAGAGAGTGATTTTCAACCTCACCCCGCCCAGGTAATCTTAAAAACAATTAAGTTAGACAGCGCAGATTTGGACCAGGCTCTTTTCACTTACTTCAGAGCGCCGCATTCATACACTGGGGAGGATGTCCTCGAGATCAGTTGCCATGGGTCGCCAGTGATCCTGCGGCAGGTGGTTGATCAGATGCTCCTCCTAGGTGCCCGCTTGGCAGGTCCCGGTGAATTCACTTTGCGCGCTCTGAGCAATGGCAAACTCACCCTTAGTCAGGCAGAGGCTGTCCGCGATCTAATCGACGCTCGAACAGACGCGGCAGCCAGACAAGCTGCTCGACAATTGAAGGGCGAACTATCAGCAAGGCTGCAACGATCCAAGCAGAGGCTCCTCGACATGATCGTGCTCCTCGAGTCAGCTCTTGAGTTCGTTGAAGATGACTTGCCGGCGCTGGAACGCGAACGGCTGCATAAAACTCTGGCTGAGTTGTTGGCCGATCTCTCATTGCTTGCCGAGACTTTTCAGGTGGGCCATTTTCTTAGGGACGGTCTAAAGGTCGCAATAATAGGACGGCCAAACGTTGGTAAGTCTAGTGTGTTCAATAGGTTACTGTCGTCTGAGCGGGCAATCGTCACAGAGGTAGCAGGGACAACGCGCGACACTTTGACCGAACCGATCAATCTCCACGGCGTCCCGGTTATGCTTACTGATACCGCAGGCGTGAGGGAGTCACTGGATCGAATTGAAAAGATCGGAGTGGAGCGCACACAGCAGGCAATGGTCGATGCTGACCTCGTGCTTGTAGTGATTGATGGTTCGATGGCGCTGACTCGAGAAGACCATGATGTGCTTTCCCAGGTTGAAAGCTCGCCTCATGTAGTTGTATGTAACAAGAGCGACGTTCCGTCGTACAACATCTTGCTCGATCCGTCAGCTTCAAACCCGACCATCGTGAAAGTTTCGGCGGTTACGGATCAAGGGATGGACCAACTTCGTGCTGCTATACTTGCCGCGTTTGGTCTTTGGGAAAGTTCTGAAGCAGGATTACTAATAACTGACGCCCGTCATTACGATCTTCTGCGACGCAGCTTGCTGGAAATCAAAGGCTCCGCGCAGCTCCTTAATGAGGAAGCAAGCGAGGAACTGATCGTAGTTGGTTTACATAACGCGTTGCAGTCTCTTGGCGAGATCACAGGTGAGACAACTACGGAAGATATCCTCTCGCAAATTTTCGCGACGTTTTGCATTGGTAAGTAGCCATGGGATTTAACGAAGTATTCGATGTGATTGTGATTGGCGGCGGCCACGCGGGCTGCGAAGCCGCGTCCGCGTCCGCAAGGCTGGGTTCGCAAACAGCTCTTGTAACGATCAACCTCGATCTCATCGGTCAGATGTCATGTAATCCCGCCATCGGCGGCATCGCCAAAGGGCACCTGGTTAGGGAAATAGATGCGCTGGGCGGAATCATGGGCCGTGTTGCAGATCGAACAGGAATTCACTTTCGCCTATTGAATCGCTCCAGAGGACGTGCTGTTCAGTCGCCGCGAGCTCAATCTGATCGGTCCATGTACCGCAAGGAAATGAGGCGCACCCTCGAAGATACGGCCAACCTACACTTGCGGCAGGGAATGGTGGTTGACGTCCTGATTGATGGCGGCAGGGTGGTCGGAATTGAGTTAGGAGATGGGCGAAGTCTGGGTGCTAAGTGTGTGGTGATTGCTACAGGAACCTTTCTTAACGGCTTGATTCACACTGGGCGCCACACTCACAGCGCGGGAAGAGCTGGAGAACCCGCGTCCATCGAGTTGGCGCAAGCCCTCAAACGCATGGGCTTCCCTGTCGGCAGATTGAAGACTGGAACGCCTCCACGGTTGGATGGGCGGAGCATAGATTGGGACGCGTTTGAACAACAGCACGCTGATGAAAAGGCAGTGCCCTTCTCTTTTTCGACCGACCGGATCGAACAACGACAACTGAGTTGCTACATTGGCTTCACTACTAATGCAGTTCATGACGCCATCCGTTCAAACATTCATGAGTCCCCTTTGTATTCAGGCAAAATCAAGGGCGTCGGTCCGCGATACTGTCCGTCAATCGAAGACAAGGTAGTCAAGTTTGCGGGTAAGGACCGCCACCAATTGTTTCTCGAGCCCGAGGGACATGACACTAATGAGATCTATCTCAACGGTTTTTCAACCTCGTTACCATCCGATCTGCAGCAGGAACTGGTCCGCCTTATCCCGGGATTGGGCGAAGCCCGTATTATTCGGCCGGGTTATGCAATCGAGTATGACTTCGTGGATCCGAGAGAGTTAGGCCCCGATCTGCAGTCCTTTCGCTTTTCGGGTCTATTTCATGCAGGCCAGATAAACGGAACAACGGGATATGAAGAAGCAGCCTGTCAGGGACTGATTGCAGGAATCAACGCGGCGCTCTCAAGCCAGGGCAGGCCCAAGTTTCGCATGAGACGCGAAGAGTCCTATATTGGGGTCTTAATAGACGATTTGATCACGCAAGGGGTTGATGAGCCATACCGCGTCTTTACTTCGCGTTCTGAGAACAGGCTGGCCCTGCGTTATGACAATGCAGACGAACGACTCGAAAGGTACGGACGAGATTTAGGGATTGTTGAAGATAGAGATTGGGAAAGATTCAACGCGCGGCAGGACCGACTTTCAAGATTACGGGCATTGTTCGCCGAGATGCGTTTCAAGCGTTCTGACCCGGCGTACGCCGCTGCCGGTTCACGCTTGGGTGTGGATTTGGGAGACTCTTTCACACTTGCTCAACTTAGCAAACGGCGGGGGGTTGGCTTGGATACTGTCCGAGCGATGTTGCCAGCATCATTCTCCAACCTGGAGGACGCAGACCTCGAGTGTGTCATTGCGGATTTCTTGTATGCCACATACATTGAAGCGCAGAGCGCCAGTTCCGTACGGCTTCGTCAACATGATAAACTTCTTATTCCAGGAAGTTTTGCGTTTGCTAAGCTGAACGGATTGTCCCACGAAATGGTTGAGCGTTTCGAGAGGGCGCAACCTCTTACTTTCGGTGATGCTAGGCGAGTTCGCGGTGTGACTCCTGCCGCTTTGGCCACGTTGCTCGTTCAGCTTAGTGCCTCCCCCTTCTAGGTCCAGATGTTTCACGTGGCACATCCTGTAAGTTCCACGTGAAACCCTCATTTTAGCTTCAAAAATCAACGGTTTTGGCGCAAAGACGCCTCTTGTGATAGTTTACGCTCTCTGAAACTGCGTTTTAAGGACCGGAATGTCGAAGATTATCGCGATTGCAAATCAAAAAGGCGGGGTTGGCAAGACCACTACCGCGGTAAACTTGGCGGCGGTTTTGGCTACAAATGGCCTCTCGGTGTTGCTTGTAGATGCTGATCCTCAGGGGAATGCAACCTCAGGAGTTGGCATTCCGAGGGGAAGTTTTCGAAAAAGTTTATATCACGCCCTTGTTCTTTCGGAGGCTATCCAGACAATTATCCTCCCCACGGAGATTCCGCGCCTTCATGTTGTGCCGGCAAACAAGGATCTGACAGGAGCTGAGATCGAGTTAGTTGAGGGAGAAAGGCGGGAGTATAAGCTTCGAGATGCCATCTCTCCACTAGACTCTGATTTTGACTTCATCCTTATTGACTGCCCGCCTTCGTTAGGCCTTCTAACGTTGAACGGTCTGACGGCTGCGAAGTCTCTGCTCGTACCAATCCAAGCCGAATACTACGCGCTGGAAGGAGTAACCGAACTGTTTGATACCCTTGCCCGCATCCGTCGACTTCACAACCCAACCCTGACAATTGAAGGTTTGCTGCTAACGATGTACGACGAGCGCACTAAGTTGTCCTCAGCCGTCGCCTCAGATTTGAGAGATTTTTATGGTCAGCAGGTGTTTCGGACGGTGATTCCGAGAAATGTTCGCCTTGCGGAGGCTCCGAGTTACGGCAAGCCCATCATTCTTTATGATCCACATTCGAAAGGATCCGACGCATATACCGAGTTGGCCAAGGAGATAATTGCTCATGACGCGAAAGCCACTGGGCCGGGGTTTGGGCGCACTGCTGTCGGCTGACCAAAGTGCTCCGGACGATCCGCTAGAGATTGACATTGACTTGATTGATCCTGGCTCAATGCAGCCCCGGGTTCAGTTTGACGAAGCCAGGCTTCTGGAGCTCGCAAAATCAATTTCCTCGAATGGCGTAGTGCAACCGTTACTGGTCAGGCGGCGAGGATCACGATACGAATTGATCGCAGGGGAACGAAGATGGCGCGCTGCGCGTGTAGCGGGATTGTCCCGGGTCCCCGCAGTGGTGCGCGATGTGCCGGATGCTCAAGTCCTGGAGCTAGCTCTGATCGAGAACATACAGCGAGAGGATCTCAACGCGATTGAGGAAGCGCAAGCGTATAAGAAGTTGATCGAGACCATCGGACTGACTCAAGAAACTCTTGCTGAGCGGGTCGGAAGGGATCGTTCCTACATCACAAATTACCTTCGCCTTTTACGACTCCCGAATGACATCCAATTGCTAGTCCAAGAGGGGAAGCTTAGTACTGGTCACGCTCGTACCCTGTTGGGGACGGATAATGTCGATTCGCAGCGACGTCTGGCGCGCAAGATCATTGAACGGGGCTTGTCGGTAAGGGACACGGAGAAGGCTGTTCGCGGATTATCAGAGACGGGCGATCCTAAGAGGCAAACTCGCGATGCTCACAGGAACGATCCCAACGTACAAGCGGCGGAGTCGCGACTTCGCAGGTACTTCGGTACGAAGGTAAGGATCCTTCAAGCCAGCCAGTCCGGTAAGATCGAGATTGAATTCCACGGGGTGGACGATCTTGAGCGCCTCTATCGTTTACTCATTCCCAGTGCGACCGCGGCCGTATGATGTACAAAGTAATACCGCTTCCTGTACTACGTACAGGCATTAAGATGAAGGTTTTCATTTCAAGTCTCCTTTGGTTTCGGGTTTAAATGAGGCTCTCCTTGACCGATTTTTTGCGGTCGTGTTAGACTCGCAAACTTTTGGAATGCCTAGGTTTCCCGCTGTTCTGCGATAGCTCTTATGGTGTTACTTCTTGTTCTTGCTGAAAGCTCCATTCAACTTGTTCCGGACGGAACTCTTCTCATACACATCTTCTTGGTTGTGTTGATGGTCTTCGTCCTAAATAAGACTCTCTTCAAACCCATCAACCAAGTTCTCGAGGAACGCGACCGGAGTAGTAGGGGGTCTTTGGCTGAAGCTCATCGTTTACTGGAGAGAATCGAAAACGACCTGCGCGGTTATGAGGGTTCCTTGCGAGCTGCCCGAGCTGAAGGCTACCGACAAATGGAGGTTGAAAGGAATAAGGCATTAAAGGAGCGAGAGAGTCGGCTAACATCAGTCAGAACTGAGGTCACTAGTGAAATCGAAGGTGAGAAGAGGGGGATTGCCACGCAGTCCAATGATGCTCGGCTTCTGTTGACAGAAGAAGCTAAAAAATTGGGATTGAGTATTAGCGCCCAGGTATTAGGGCGTCCATCCGCCGCGGGAGATCGTCCCACCACCCTGTGATGTAGATGCTTGCTTCTATCTTTTCAATTGAATTCGTTCAGTCCGCAATCGAGGATCCTTCATGGTGGAACTACCCAGGCTTCGAGCTTTGGCGTGTTGTCAATCTAGCGATCTTTATTCTCGCTGCTCTATATCTACATCACCGCTTCGGACGACCTGTAAGCGAGGCTTTAAGATCGCGTCGAGAACGGATCAAACAGGAATTGGAGACAGCCCGCGCTGAGCGGGATCTGGCTTTAAAGAAACTGGCGGAAGTGGAGACGAGACTCCAGGGCCTCGATGCTGAGGTCTCAGCCATTCGAGCACAAGCGAATGCCGAAGCAGAGGCGGAGAAGAGCCGAATCAACGCTGCCACGGAAATCGAGATGGAAAAGTTGCGCCAGCATGCTCAGCGAGAAATTGAGAGCGCCACGAAGGCGGCGAAGCAGGAGCTAAGGGAATTCGCCGCGAAGCAAAGCGTTATCATTGCCGAGACCGCTATTCGCCAAGAGATCCGTCCAGACGACGACGCAAGACTCATTGGAATGAATGTCGAACAGTTAGGGAGGACTAGCCATTGAGTTCACACACTGTTGCGCGTCGTTACGCAGCGGCGCTAGCCGATGTAGCTGTTGCGCAAGGGGAACAGCGTGAGATTCAGGACGAGTTGGTTGGTTGGGAACTGATGATCCAATCAAACTCACAACTCCGCGAAGTCTTCGAAAATCCGACAATCTCCTACACTCAGAAACAGTCGGTTTTGAAAGAGCTGATTAGTCGAACCAAGGTGCGCCCATCGACGGCGAATTTTCTTCAAACACTACTGAAGAACCAGCGAATAACGGCGCTGGGTGAGATCAACAAGCTCTTCGCCCGTGTGCTCGATGAGCGCGCCGGCGTAGTCGCCGCGCTGGTGACCACGGCAAGACCCATTTCTGAAGATATCAAGAAAGCCCTGTCCAACAGGCTAACCAGCATCACTGGGAAGCAAGTCCGTCTGAGCTTCGCCACTGATGAGCAGTTGATTGGAGGAATGGTTGCGCGAGTAGGCTCAACTGTCTACGACGGTTCGATTCTGAACCAGCTCCGGCGGATGGAACAAGCGCTCGCCGGTCGCTAATCTCTTGCGACCAATTCCGAGAATCCATAATGGTAGTTTGCAGAGTGACTGAGGATAAAAATGGAACCGATTAGGGCAAACGAAATCAACGATATTATTCGAAAGCAGATTGAGAATTTCGAAGCCGGCGTAACGGTCATGGAAGTTGGCACCGTGATCAAGGTCGGTGATGGCATTGCGGAAATTCATGGTCTCGAAAAGGTCATGGCGGGCGAACTTATTGAGTTTCCCCATGAGGTGCGCGGCTTAGCTCTAAACCTTGAAGAAGACAAGGTAGGAGCCGTGCTGTTCGGCAACTTTCAGGAGATCAAGGAAGGCGATCTTGTAAAACGTACTGGGCGCATTATGCAGGTGCCCGTGGGTGATGCATTAATCGGCCGCGTCGTTGACGCTCTTGGAATCCCTATTGATGATGGCGGTCCGCTCGTCACCGAAACCTATAATCCTATCGAGCGTATTGCTCCCGGTGTCGTCGACCGTCAGCCGGTGAAGGAGCCTCTGCAAACCGGCCTGAAAGCAATTGACGCTATGGTGCCGATCGGTCGTGGACAACGCGAGTTGATTATTGGTGATCGTCAGACAGGCAAGACCGCGGTTGCAGTCGACACCATCATCAACCAGAAAGGCAAAGATGTAATCTGTATTTATGTGGCCATTGGGCAAAAGGCTTCGACAGTTGCGCAGGTAGTTAAGACGTTGCAGGACTTTGGCGCGATGGACTACACGATCGTGGTTAAAGCGACGGCATCCGACCCAGCAGCCATGCAGTTTCTCGCTCCCTATTCGGGAGCGGCGATGGGCGAGTTCTTCCGTGATAACGGCAGGCACGCACTTACGATTTACGACGATCTTTCCAAACAAGCAGCTGCCTATCGTGAAATATCCTTGTTGCTACGTCGGCCGCCCGGTCGTGAGGCCTACCCCGGAGACGTTTTTTATCTCCACTCCCGCTTGCTGGAGCGCGCAGCGAAGTTGTCTGACTTAAAAGGCGGCGGCTCGTTGACAAGCCTTCCGATAATCGAAACGCAAGCCGGAGACATCTCGGCGTACATCCCAACCAACGTCATCTCAATTACTGACGGCCAAATCTTTCTGGAAGCCGACCTTTTCAATAGCGGCATTCGTCCCGCTATCAACGTTGGTAACAGCGTCTCGCGCGTGGGGGGCGCCGCACAAATTAAGGCCATGAAACAAGTCGCTGGTACACTCCGCATCGATCTTGCTCAGTTCCGCGAGTTGCAGGCCTTTGCTCAATTTGGTTCAGACCTGGATAAAGCGACGCAGGCGCAGTTAGCGCGCGGTCAACGACTGGTAGAGATCCTAAAGCAACCCCAGTACAAACCAATGGCAATCGAAAATCAAGTGCTGGTGATCTGGGCGGCCAGCAACGGTTTTACAGATGACATTGCAGTTGAAGATGTTCGTGCCTTCGAAGCCGAATTACTGAAGTTCGTCGAAAATTCGCACCCTGGTTTGCTTCAGAGTATTCGTGAGAAGAAAAATCTCAGTGACGAGATCAAGGCAGATCTGCAGGTTGCTTTGAAGGATTTCAAGGATCTTTGGAAAGAAAGGAAAGGAACCGAGACTGTTCCTCAGACTCCAAATGAGTCCGCAGAGTCTGTCGCAGCGGGTGGCTAACCTCTTTTCAGAAGTGAACTAGTTAACGACCGTATGCCGAATCTCCTGGACATCCGACGCCGATTGAAGTCGGTGAAGAACACGCAACAGATCACTAAGGCCATGAAAATGGTCTCGGCGGCGAAATTAAAGCGTGCGCAGGATCGCGTTGTAACCGCGCGCCCATTCGCCAATAAGATGATGGAGGTTCTAGGTGAACTCGCCGGACGAACCGACGAGAGTTTTCATCACCCGTTGCTGGATGCACGAGGCGATGAGCGCTACCTCGTTGTACTAATTACCGCGGATAAGGGTTTGTGCGGTGCGTTCAATACAAATTTAATAAAAGCCGCCCAAGCTTTCATTCGCGAAAACTCAGGTAAGCAGATTGAGATTCTGGCAATCGGACGCAAAGGACGCGACTTCTTTCGCCGCCGACAGTCCACCCTGGCAGGCGAGTACATCGGGTTGACGGGTAAGGGGCGAGTCGACTTTTCTGAGGCCATCGCGGTTGCGCGTGACGTAATCAAGCGTTTCACGGAAGACGAAGGACTCGATAAAGCGTTCGTTATTTACAACGAATTCAAATCCGTGTTGCAGCAAAGAGTAGTGGTGGAGCAACTTTTACCGGTATCGCGTGCTGCAACGGTGCCTGAAGAGAGCAACAGCGCTCAGCCGGTTACACTTGTCGACTACATTTACGAACAACCGCCGGGCGAGATCTTTAGTCAACTACTGCCGCGCTTGATCGAAACTCAGATCTTTCGCGCCCTGCTGGAATCCGTGGCTTCCGAACAAGGCGCTCGCATGACAGCAATGGATTCTGCTTCCAAGAACGCCAGTGAATTGATTGAGTCGCTAACGCTCAATATGAATCGTGTGCGCCAAGCAGCGATCACGAATGAGATCATCGAAGTGGTCTCTGGTGCGGCGGCGCAATAGCAACCTGATTTCAGAATCGGAAGTACCAAATGGGAAGCGGCTCGGACCGGCTTCCCATTATTTCTGTGGCTTGCCGCTCCAGCCAGCGCATGACTCTGATGGCAACTCAGTCACTGCAACAACGACTTTGGCGCTACCTTCCATTGATCTTCTGGATGGCATTCATTTTCTACGCTTCGACAAATGAATTCTCGGCCTCAAACACTTCCAGAATCATTCGACCCCTACTCCTCTGGTTGTATCCGAATATTTCCGAGGAGAGAATCGCCCTCGCGCATTTCTTCACGCGCAAAGCAGCGCACTTCACTGAGTATGCAGTCCTCGGTCTCCTCGCCGCGCGGGCTTTCTCCAGGTCATCCCATCGATTAATAAGGCGTTACTGGGTTCAATTTGCCGCACTGCTGATCGTGGTTTACGGGTTATCCGACGAATATCACCAGACTTTCGTGCCCTCTCGAACCGGATCGATCTATGACAGTGCTGTGGACACCGCAGGTGGCTTATTCGCGTTGCTGGTGTTTCTCTACCTGCGACGTCGCTGGAACACTCGTAGCCATCGGGATCCATCAAGCTATTAGTCGCCAAACTGTCGCGATAGGTCTTTCCTCGTCTCTCGCTTTGTGCAAATATTGACCCAGCGCTCGACCCGGTGAACAAAGCGCGACGGTTATCGTAATAAGGCAAAGAAAGTTGCCGGTTTAGGAGGAGAAACAAAACTCGATGGGAATTCTCGACTCAATCCGCTCGCAATTCATTGAAGTAATCGAATGGCTGGACAATTCCGGCAACACGTTGCTCTACCGCTTTCCTGTCCAGGGGCAGGAAATCAAAAATGGTGCAAGGTTGACTGTTCGCGAGTCGCAAACCGTTGTCTTTGTATTCCAGGGACAAATCGCAGACGTGTTTCCTCCCGGCCTCTATACGATTGACGGCGGCAATACGCCGATCCTTTCCAAACTTGGCGCCTGGAAATATGGGTTTAATTCGCCTTTCAAAGCAGAAGTCTATTTTATAAACACGAAACAATTCACGGATTTGAAATGGGGAACGCCCAATCCGGTAATGATGCGGGATGCAGACTTTGGTATGGTTCGCCTCCGCGCGTTTGGCATCTATTCGATGCGCGTCGGAGATCCGCGCGCCTTTATTAAAGAGATCGCCGGCACTAACGCTCATTTTGTAACTGAGGACATCGAGGGACAATTGAAGCGCACACTTGTCAGCGGGTTGAGCGATGCACTTGCTGAATCCAAGATTGCTGCACTCGACCTGGCGTCAAATTACGATGAGCTCGGCAAGTTCATGCGGACCAAGCTGACTGACGAATTTAATTCCCTGGGACTTGAATTAACTAAGTTTGTGATCGAGAACATTTCGTTGCCGCAGGAAGTAGAAGCGGCGATGGACAAACGGACGTCCATGGGCGTAATCGGCGACGTCGGGCGTTATGCCCAATTCCAGGCAGCTGATGCGATGCGCGATGCGGCCCAGAACACCGGAGGAGGAGCCGGAACTGGTGCCGGCCTCGGTGCTGGTTTCGCTATCGGCAACGCGATGGCCGGCGCCATGACAAACGCTATGGGCAAGAGCAACGCAGAAGCTGCCGCTGGCGCATCAGCGTCAACCGACGAGCGAACGGCGTGCGTGAAGTGCGGTGCTAAGCTTGCGACCGGTGCAAAGTTTTGTTCTGAGTGCGGCGCCAAACAAGAGAAGCAAACGTGCTCGAACTGCCACATTGAGCTCGCCCCCGGAACCAAATTCTGCAATGAGTGCGGAACCAAAGTCGACGCATAGCCTAAGGCGAACGCTCTCGAACGACCCACCGATTTAATCGAAGGCCGAATGTCGCAAGGCATGCGGCCTTTCGCTTTCACTCGGTGTGTGCGCAGGGCCATTGAAACTCGTAGGCTCAGCCGTTTCGTAGTTTTGTGACCGGCAGTGTTATGCTTGGTTTCCCCAAGAATTCGTGGAAATCATCACTCCGGGTAGAAATCAAAATGTTGAGCCGACTTCAGCAGTTGCGCCGCGTGGTAATCACCGGTATGGGGTGTGTAACTCCGATCGGAATCGGACGCATTGCTTTCTGGGATGCACTCGTTCGTGGGGAGAGCGGAGTTCGCACGATCTCCTCCTTTGACGTCTCCAACTCGCCCGTCAAGATCGCTGCTCAGGTCCCTGACTTTGATTGGG
Organism: bacterium; assembly: GCA_040005515.1. Lineage (GTDB taxonomy): Bacteria > Acidobacteriota > Blastocatellia > Pyrinomonadales > Pyrinomonadaceae > PSRF01. The sequence goes on along the minus strand of JBDTYQ010000014.1, from coordinate 23,007 downwards.
AGGCTCAACTAAATCCAAAAGATCGCAAACATGTGCCGCGCACTGTTCCGCTCGCACTGGCCGCGGCGAGGGAGGCACTGGATGATGCGAAGGTCGCTCACACTGAACTCACTCTAGAACAAAGGCGTGGTATCGGCGTCATGTTGGGAACGGGCGGCGGCGGCCTCGCGTTTACGGAGCAGCAATACGCATATTGGTACACGGGCACGCACGGCAAAGCCAGCGTCTATACGATTCCAGCTTCAACACACGGAGGTCTTTCGAGCGAACTGTCGATGGCCTTCGGCCTCCGTGGTCTGTCCCACATCATTTCTACTGGTTGTACCAGTTCCACGGATGCGCTTGCTTACGCTGCTCAGCACGTTGCCCTAGGTCGCCAGGAGATAATGATCTCCGGCGGCGTCGACGCGCCCCTCGCACCCGGTATTCTCGCCGGCTTTAACCTTATGACGGTGCTAACCAGCGCCTGGAACGACGAACCACACCGAGCTTCTCGTCCTTTCTCCCGCGATCGCTCCGGCATTGTCCTGGGAGAAGGAGCGTGGATGTACGTGCTTGAGGAGTTCGAGCATGCGATGCAGCGTGGCGCGAAAATTTACGCAGAAATCACCGGTTACGGTGCGACGTGTGATGCGTATCATCGTGTGCGTTTGGAAGAAGGGGGCGACGAACCTGCACGAGCGATGCGACTGGCGCTCGAAGATGCCGGGCGCGAGCCAAAGGATGTCGACTACGTTAATCTGCACGGCACGTCAACGCTGCTCAACGATCGTATTGAGACCAGCGCGCTTAAGCTGGCGCTCGATGGCTACGCTGCGCGTATTCCGATGTCAGCGACGAAGTCACAGGTGGGCCACCCACAAGGTGCGAGCGGTGCAGCCGGCTTAGGCGCGGCACTATGCGCCATGAACACCGGAACAATCCCTCCGACGATTAACCTGGACGAACCTGACCCCGCTTGCGATCTTGATTATGTGCCTAACCAGGCGCGCGAAGCCGACGTTCGTGTGGCGCTCTGCAATTGCATCGGCTTTGGCTCAAAGAATAGTGCTTTGGTTGTTGAAAGAATCTAGAACGAAGTCAAAGTGTGGAGTGCTGAGTTCGGATTTTCGAAAGCTTTTTCTGGAGATTAAACCAGACCGAAAGCAAACCTCAGAACCGCGGTACCCAACACTAACTAGCGACAAATGCTCGGCCGTTTCAAACAACGCAGTTATGATCTCGAACACCTCGACATAGGCGATTACACGCCTGAGGAATACGAAGGTTGTTTAGTTGAAATGCGGCGCGTCAATGAATGTTTGGGAGATGCTCGTGCTTTGCGAAGTTCGTTGCTTGCCGCGGTGGATGCCGCTGAACTAAAGCACTTTTCGGTGCTCGACGTCGGCGCAGGGTCCGGTGAAATCTTGCGAGTGGCCGCTTCGTGGGCCAGGCGAAAGGCGCGTAGCGGAAGCTTTGTGGGGTTGGAACGGAACGCTCGTTCGGCCCGCGCGATCGCCGAGGAATCCTGCGCGTTTCCCGAAATAGGCGCTCTCCGTGGCGACGCCTTTCATCTTCCCTTTGCGGATCGCACCTTCGACTATGCGATCTGTTCCTTGTTTACCCACCACTTCCGCGATCAGCAAGTCGTAGCGTTGCTGGCCGAGTTGTATCGTGTAGCTCATCGTCAGATCTTTGTAATCGATCTGCATCGCCATCCGATCTCTTATTTCTTCTACACCACGCTGGGCCGACTCTTTCTGCACAACCGTTTGATTAGAGAGGACGGGGCGCTTTCGATCCTCCGAAGCTTCAAACCAGATGAACTCGAGAAACTCGCAAATCGTGCCGGACTTAACGATGCGAGAGTCGAGCGCCGATTTCCCTACCGACTCGTGTTGAGCGCGCACCCAACCATTATGGCGAAGCGCGAACCTAACGATCAGCAGCGCCAGGCACCAAGCTTAGGAACGGGAGCGGCAAGATAATGTCGGAAGACGATATTTACGATGTCGCAGTCGCCGGCGGTGGGCCGTCCGGAACGAGTGCTGCCATTCACCTCGCCCTGCAGGGCGCGCGGGTTCTGCTCGCTGAACAGAAACAGTTTCCGAGACCGAAGCTTTGTGGTGAGTTCATCTCTCCCGAGTGCATGCGGCACTTTAAACGGCTCGGCGTAGCAGAGCAGATGCTCTCCGCTGGTGGCGTCACGCTTAACGAAACGGTTTTCTACTCGCGTGCGGGTCACAAGGTGAAGGTCCCTAGTCAGTGGTTTGGCAGCGATACGGGAGCGCTCGGTCTTAGTCGTGCGGAAATGGATCAAAGACTGCTCGAGCGCGCAAAGAGCGTGGGCGTTATTGTGATCGAAGACGCGCCAGTGTCCGACTTGATAATGGACCGAACACGAGTTAGTGGCTTCCGACTAAAACGCGGCGATCGCGTTAGCGAACACCGCGCGCAGATCACAATTGATGCAACCGGGAGAGCTCGTTCGCTTGTTAGAAAACTGGAACGGCACAACGGATCGTCCCATTCAGTCAATCGCTCGCGATTCATCGCCTTCAAGGCACACCTGGAAAACACCCGGGTTGCTGACGGAGCGTGCGAGATCTATTTTTATCCGGGCGGTTATGGTGGTTTGAGCAGGGTCGAAGGTGGAGTAAGCAACCTCTGTTTCATTGCTTCCGCAAAAGAGGTAAGGCGCTGTGGCTCAGATCCGGAACGAGTAGTTCGTCAGTTAGTGATGACGAACGCGCGCGCGGCATACGCACTCGCTCAAGCTCAAACTCGTACTGAATGGCTCAGCGTGACTCTGGAAAAGTACGGACGTCACACTCTTGTGCCGGCTGAAGGAATGCTGACCGTAGGCGACGCCGCTGCTTTTATCGACCCTTTTACCGGAAGCGGCATGCTGATGGCGCTCGAGAGCGGGGCTGCAGCTGCGCAAGCGATCATTGAACAGCGCGAACGTGCACAGGAAATTTCGTTTCGCGACGTCGCTCGTGAATATCGTGCACGTTACTCAGAGCAGTTTGATTCACGTCTGCGAGTGAGTGGTTTGTTACGTCGCGCGGCGTTTGTTCCTCGCCTCGCGGAAGCAGCGATTCTTTGCTTCGGTATTAGTTCGCGACTGCGGCGGCGAGTTGCACGCGCAACGAGGCCAGCTCAGGTTTTGTAGACACGAACTGTTCGTTTGCTCGCGCCTTGAATGCCATCTACTCCTCGCAAACTAACAGTTCGCGTTACGAGTTCTCAGAACGAGCCGAATTCTAATGTGCTTGCCACAACCGTGCTTTTGCGGTAAAAAGACGGAGCGTCTCTTGTTCAGTGCTCTTGGCGCCTTTCTCCAGGGGCCTGGCTCGTCAGCGGCGAATCTTCCCAACAAGCCGTCAGCAATTAAAGGGTTTCACGACCAGGCAGTAAGAGCATCGTTCGTTTGCTCACCAAAGGTAAAATCGCATAACAGGATCCTGCGACGTGCAGGCACCTTAACTAAGGAGAATAAGATGATGGTCGCGTCCTCCAGGCAGTCGTTTCATGCCTCGATTCGGATAACTCTCTTTTTTGTCGTTGCCAGCTTTTGCGCAAGCTTTGCTGCTTTCGGCCAGTCACAATCAAATGCTGCTGACCTGCAGGGCTTTGTAAAGGATGGAACAGGAGCCGTAGTAACGGGTGCTACTGTCACCGCACGCAACCCATCGACTAACGCGTCTCGCAGTGCCACAACCAATGAAGAAGGGTTCTACCAAATCGTCAACCTCACGCCTGGCGACTACGAACTGAGTGTTGAAGCGCCGAGTTTCAAGAAGTCGGTGCTGCCGGGTGTGAAACTTACAGTGGGCCAGCGCGCAGATTTGGACGTGGCGCTGGAAGCCGGACAAATCAGCGAAGTCGTCACTGTTACGGGGGCCAACGCTGAATTGGTCGAGACCTCCCGCACTGCGGTCGCGAACACTATCGATCAGCAACGAATTGAGAGTCTCCCGATCAATGAACGTAACTATCTTTCGTTTGCAACAACAATCTCTACTGTTAACCGTGACAACGGCCGGCCCATAGGACCAGCCCCGACATCGGGCCTGAACATCGGTGGCCAGCGCGGTCGCTCAACGCTCGTGCAGGTAGACGGAGCGGATTACACCGACAACTCAGTGAACGCCGCGCGTTCCACCGTTTCACAGGAAGCTGTGCTGGAATTCCAGGTTGCTACCAATTCTTATGCGCCCGAGTTTGGGCGGGCGACAGGCGGCATCGTGAATGTTGTCACCAAGGGCGGCACCAACGATTTTCGTGGCAATGTGTTTGGGTTCATCCGTCATAAGAGCATTCAATCACGTAATGCTTTTGCTCCAGTCATCGACAATGACCCGAACAAGAAACCACCCTTCACACGCGCTCAATATGGAGTCACCCTGGGTGGTCCGATCAAGCATGATCGCACTTTCTTCTTTACTGCTTTCGAGCAACGTCGCCGTCAGGAATCTGGGTTCTTTACAAGCGATGTCGGAGCAGGACTAACCAGCTCAGTTACGATTGGCGCGCCCTTTCTGCCGTTTACAAACGTCTATACAAACCTGACAGCAGCGCAGGCGACTTTCATCCAGGGGCAACTGGCGGCTGCTGGAGCGATTGCCGATCCGACAACGCGCGCCCAGGTGATTGGCAATGCACTCACCTATGCCACATTTGCTTCTTCCGGCGGGCAAATCGGATTGAACGGCGTCAGCACCTTACGTAGCCCCGGCGGAGCAATTCCCGCGGGATCGATCATCGGCGGGCGCTTCTTTATCTCAGGTGCCCCCGTTCCGACATTAGCGAATAACGGAATCCTGCCTGGCTTTTCAACTGTCAACGGAGCCGGTCAGCCAGTAGCGTTTCGTCCGATGAATCAGTTGCAACGGATCTTCCCGATCTCTGAAAACACGTCGTTCTTTTCTTTCCGCGCTGATCACAAGATCAGTAACATGCATCAGCTCACTGCACGCTTCGGTTACAACCCGAGTGACTTGACGGGCATACAGGACGAGTCGCAAAACCAGACCCTCGGACAGAACGACTTCTCACGCACCGGTATTCAAAAGCTGCGCGATACTTCGTTCGTAACCTCTCTTGCCTCCACGTTATCCAATACGATGGTCAATGAAGCACGCTTTAGTTTCGGACGGCGCAAGGCCACGTTCGATTCGCAAATTCCGGGAACGGCGATTCAGGTTATTGGGTCGGCCTTCATGGGATCGAATCCCTTCTCGCCCGTTGACCGCGTTGAGAAGCGTTATCAAGTGACGGACAATGTGAACTACTTGCACGGTAACCACTCCTTCAAATTCGGCGGTGACTTAAACTTCGTCGACATAACGGCGCGCTTCGATCTGAACTTCCCTGGACTTTTTAACTTTGGCTCGCTCGCCGGCAGCACCGTTTCCAGATTCTTACCCGCGATCACTGCATGTGCGACGCCTCCCGCTCCGGCCTTCTGCGCAACGCCGCCGGAATTGTTCCCGGTACAGGCATATGGATTGGGAGTTCCGGGCGCCTTCGTTCAAGGCTTCGGTAATCCAAACAGCGCGATCAAAAACAAGCCAATCGCTTTCTTCGTTCAGGATTCATGGAAAATACGGCCGAACGTGACCGTGAACTACGGCGTCCGTTATGACGTTGAGTTGACTGATACGCTTCCGACTGTTGGCTTCACGGATCCGCTTTCACACATCGCTTTAACTGCTGCAGACCTTCAAACCGCTCAGGATGTTATCGGAGTCCAGCAGGGATTTCCGCGCGACACGAACAACTTTGCGCCCCGCCTTGGAGTGGCATGGGACCTCCGTAACGATGGACGCACCGTGCTACGCGCTGCTTATGGACTCTTCTATGATCACCCGCTGTTGGCAGTTGCCTTTAACTCGGACATCGCGGATGCCGCGCAGCAACAGCAGTACTTCAACGTCATACCCGGCAGTCCCGCGCCGACTGAGCTCCTGAACATCGTTCAGATTTTTCAGGGCACGGTTTGCTCAGCAGCGACTGCGAATCCTCTCTGCCCGGCGGGTTTCACGACGCCTGGGGTTGCGACAACTTCTCAATATCTGCCCGGTCGAGTTCGCTTCAACGATCAAACATTCGTCGGTTTCGGTCCGATTCTTCCGTTCACCCTCGCCGTCAGTAAGAACTTTGAATACGCATACGCGAACCAGGCGAATTTCACGATCGAGCATCAACTATCAAAAGACTTGTCCATGTCGGCTGGTTACATCTTTGTTGGCGCCCACCATCTCCCGCATCCACAGGATATCAACTCCACTCGCACGGATCTCCTGACCGAAAACTTCCGCCGGTTCGCTTTCCGCAATCCCGCTTCGAACTCGGAAGCGCTGTTGCTGCCGTTGCCGTCGAGTTGCGCAGCTCCGGGCTCCTGCCCGCCTGGTTACACAATCATTATTCCCGGTCTGGTTGGTCGCAACGCGTTGGGCCAGGGAGTTGTCAGCCCAATTGCCGCAAACTTCTTCCGCGGCAGTGCACCAAACTATTTCTTCGTGACGTCAATCACCGGCGGAGCCGTGAGCAAGGCTGCGTTTGATGCCGCGATCGTCGCTGCCAACACCCTGCGAACTCCAGGTCCGATTTCACCGTTCGGCGAAGTTGATGCTCAACTCTCCGACGGTAACTCGAATTACAACGCGATGAATTTGGAACTGAAGAAGCGCTTCTCGAACAACTTCCAGTTTCTCGCGTCTTACACCTGGTCGCATTCAATCGATGATTCGTCGGACCTGCAGACACTGCTTAAGCCGCAGGACAACCGGAACTTCAGGGCAGAGCGGGCAGATTCACTATTTGACCAGCGTCATCGCTTCGTATTCAGCGGCGTCCTGAGTTCTCCCGCTGAGTGGCGCAGTTCTACCAGCGGGGTACACCGTTTCTTATCAGACTTCACGATTGCGCCCGTACTGGAGATATCTTCGGGTCGACCCTTCAATATCTTGACTGGAAGCGATACGAACGGAGATCTACAGGGCTCCACCGATCGTCCCGGTGTTACAGATGCGGGTGTCCTCTTCCTTCCGACGACTCCCTTTACTACCGGTAGCCTGGGACGGAATCGCGGCATCACGCACGGCTACGCTTCCCTCGACTTGCGGGTCATGCGCGCGATTCGCTTCGGCGAGCGCTATCGTCTGGATATCATTGCGGAAGGGTTCAACCTCTTCAACCGCTTCAATGAAGCTGGTGCGTCGCCGTTCTTCAGCGACGTCAACGCGTTCGCTCAACGCGATGGGGCAGGTCGTTTCTACAGCCGTCCAACTGCTGCCTATGACCCGAGACAATTTCAGTTTGGTTTGAAGTTCAACTTCTAAACCAGACTGAGCATCGGAAAGAAAAAATGCGACCGCGGACATTCCGACGGTCGCTTTTCTTTTCGACAGAGATTCCCTGCCGGAACAATCTGCTTGCCACTATGGACTCGCGATTCCAATGATCCCTCTATTGCTGGCTGGACCGTGCAGCGTTACCTTCACCCACAAATCTCTCGGCGCACTCACGACGCTGTCCGGCAGCCTGACAATCACCTGCGTAACCTCCGGCACACCAGGTAGCGCGCCGATATTCTCAACGACAAGATTGTAACTTCGCCCCTGATCGTCTTCTGCGAGCACGCTCACATTTGCAACCGTATCGCCCGGCAAAAGTCCTAAATGCCAGACAAAGAGCGACACGCGCCTGTGCGGGTCCTGGTCCATTCTCAAGTTAAATTGGTTAGTCAGCGAGAACGGATCGCGAGTTTGAATAACTAGATCCAGCGCGATCGCGCGATCAGAATCCTGCTCGGTCAATAGCAATGGAGCATCCTGGACGACCTGAGCAAAACTGCCGCTACTGCCAGGCCAGCCGTTAGTGCCGGTAAATTCCGCTGTGATGGTGTGACTACCAATACTCAAAGACGAGGTGTTGAACGAAGCGCGTCCGGTGGCGTCGAGAGGAACCGTAGTTAATATCGTTGCGCCTTCTTTGAAACTCACCGATCCAGTCGGCGTGAATGGCGCCCCATTTGTCGCCGTCACAGCCGCAGTGATCCTTACGGTTTGTCCGAAGCTTGATGGACTCGACGAAGAGCTGACAGTCGTTGAGGTTCCGTTCTGAACAACCTGAGTCAGCGTTCCGGTGCTTGCCGCAAATTGGGTGTTCGAGGCGTATGTAGCAACGATGTTGTGGCTTCCGGGAGTTAGATTTGATCTCGTGATCGCAGCAACGCCGAAGCCGTCGAGCGGAACCTGGCCGATGACGAGTGCTCCGTCCTGGAACGTGACCATCCCCGAAGGTGTGCCAGCCCCAGCCGGAACAGAAGCTACGGTTGCAGTGAATGTAACTGTCTGCAGGGAGTCGGTCGGATTAAGCGAAGAACTAAGAACAAGAGTCGATGCGTTGGCATGGACCTTCTGAACCATCGTCACCGACGTCCCGGGGTGAGCCGCATCACCGCTGTAGGTTGCTGTGATGAAGTGGCTCCCGCGAAAGCTTCCTCCCGCCGCCAAAGTTGATGTGGTAACCGATGCCTGTCCACTGGAATTCAGAGGAACGTTGCTAGCTAGCGTAGTCGTCACAGGGGTAAATCCGTTGTAGGTAAGATCGGTGAATGTCACCGTCCCGCTCGGCAAAGCAGGCGACCCGGTGATCGTAGCGGTGAATGTAATTGGGTTCCCCACAACTGTGTTGCGGATGTCGGGCGATGAGGAGTTGATGACCACGTCGATGCCCGGCTCGTTCCCAAGCGCAAAAAGAGTTCCTCCATTAAGTGTGTAAACCGTTCCATCGGGAGCAATGACTGTTGGCACATACGGCTCAAGGACTCCCGGGGTTATCACTATGGTTTGATCCAGCGTGTTTGTTACCAGATTCCAGCGATAGCTGCGGCCGTCTTCGCTGGTGAAGTACACACTCTTCGTGGACGTGTTTACACCCGGAGCATTGATGCACCACTCCTTCACCGCGTTAGGAAACGCAGCAGGATCAGGTTCGGAGTCAGGAGTCGGCCCCATCACCGTGAGCACTTCCCGCATCTCGACGAGGCCACCCGCTGTGGGGTGGGGATCGATTTGAGTTGCGTTGGGATCCAGGATCGCAACACGATTCACTCCGGTACCGTCCGCGAACGGATAGTCGTTGTACTTGGAGAACAACAAGTACGATGAGGTTCCGGTGTAGGAGGGCACGGCCGAAGCCGGCACGATCCCAGCCGTGTAGTCCCAGCCAAAACCGCCCGGAGTCTTAACTACTGACAGGTCGCCACTGAAGTGCAAAAGAAAACCGCGCGAGCCATTGCCGCCAACGAGTACTCCAAAATAAACGTCACCATCAGGTCCAACCATTGGGGAGGCAGTGCCGTCGTCCGGGATTGACGCATTGTTGCCGTTGCGCGGGTCGCGGAGAAAAACCGAATACTTCGTTGCCAGTGTGGTGGGGTTTAGGCCGAGTAGATAGCCATATGCAGAGATGCTTGCCCTAACGACTACATACAGAGTATTGCCATCATTGCTTAAAGCAGGCGCAAGGTTGTGACTCACGCGGTTAATAAAACTGTCGTTAGCAGCCGTGCCGGCAAGGACGTAGGATCCGTGTCCGGTCGCATCGATTCGGGCCCAACCGCTTTGAGTCGTGTTCAGCGGCGCAGGGGCGGTTCCCTGCACACGGAAACCAAAATAGATATTTCCGGATGCATCAGCGGTGATTGGGGTGTTAACAAAGACGGTGCTGTTGAATGCCGTAGGGTTAGCGATGTACGCAGCAAGGGAATAGAAGCCTTCTCGAACCGGCGGCCCGGGAGTATTTGAGTCCGGGTTGTCGATGTGCCAGATGGTACCGCCAGCTCCCGCAAAGTACATTCGCGTTCCAAACGATCCGGTTGCGATGCACGGGTTGTAAGTAGGAATCCAGTTGTGCGCCGGAAGAATGTAGTCCGTTCCGGTCGTATATTTCAGCAGCCCGTCAGCGCCGTTGAAGGCGTCAACCCTGAAGCCGTCAGTGGCTGTCTTAACCGGCACCAGAATCGTATTGCCGGCGGTAACCAGAGGCGCGCCGTAGTGAGCCAGACTCGCATTGTTAAGATCTATGCTTGTGGACCACTTGATCGTGTTCAGGCTCTGCGCGGGAGCAGCGTAGTTGGACGTGTGCTGCGCGTTGCCCGCGAAAGAGGTGGCCTGCCCGAACACCCGTCCCGAAGTGAAACCAAGGAGAGAGCAGCAGAGAATGGGGACGAAGAAGCCGAGGCTGTGTTTGCGGGTTAGAGAAAAATGACGCGCCTTAACCAACGATGGGTTGCCCATTATGTTCACCGTAATTCCGAAGATTGCGATCGGGTTCTAAGTCAGTCCTGGTCAGTATAACAACACCACCCTACCTGAGCGCCAAGGGCGCGTAATTGTCAGCCCAACGCGAGCGACGAAGGAGCGACGCCCCTGGATCTCGATGAGGGCGAGATCAACCCCTGAAAGGGGTGTGTTAACCCGACAAGGCAAACTCAGCTGATTGGTTGGTCACTCGTATCAATACGCGTTGTCGCCCTTTTCGGGGCTGCTATCAAGTAGGGATAGGATCGGGCGTGCTCCTTCGTCGGTTGCCCCGATACCGATACCCGGGGGCGCGCACGATGAGCGATAAAGTGTCGACCGTCCACGGTTGCCGCCCTCCAAAAACGGAGCTACATTGCCAGACAGGCAAACTTACAGACTGCCGGGGCATCCGAAGCATGTTGTCAGACATCTATGTTTGCCTCCATTCGTCTCCCGGGAAGAAGCCTTATGATTAATCAATCTTTTCAACGCGCTGTCATGATTCTCGCTGTTACGTTGACCTTGTCCGGTCTCGGAAGCGCACAATCCAGCCGGCCGCGCCGAGTTAAGCCCCAACCGAAACCAGCTGAAGACCCGCTGTTGAGACCGGAAAAGACGACTTCGACTGCGAGAAGCAGTTCCAGTAATCCAAACGGTCCGCTGCTGACGGTCCAGCCTGTCAAACCCATCTCGAATCCGAATGCGACGGATAGCGATGACTCGTCTGCGACTACGACCTCTCCGAGCACTTCGGGTATCCCCAGCACACCGCGCGACTCTTCTGTTGCCTACCAGCTACTGCAACAGAAACAGTTCGCCGCTGCTGCGAAAGAGGCAAAGGTTGTCGCCGCTCGTGATCCCAATGATGTGGACGCCTGGAAGATAGCCGGCTTTGCCGAACTCAATCTGAAGCAGTACACCGAGGCCGCAAGCGATCTGGAAAAAGCAATCGCGCTCCAACGAGCGGCGAAGAAGGAAGATCCAAATACTGTTGACGCCTTAGCGCAGGCTTACGTGCTCTCCGAAAAGTTTCAGGCGGCATTGCCTCTGCTGATAACGGCAACGACGCGTGCAGGCGTCACGCCTGATCCCGCAATGCTCTATTACCGGGGACTCGCGGAATACAAAACCGGCAAGTTTGCTGATGCGGAAGGGACTTTCAATTCTGCAATAAAACTCAACCCGAAAGACTCCCTTGCACTCTTTTATCTGGCGCAGATCGCGGTTTCCAAAAATGACCTGGACGCGGCGATTGCAGCGCTCAACCGCGCGACGCTGAGCGACGCGCGAATGTCATCAGCCTGGACGTTGCTGACTTCCGTTTACCTCCGTCGCGCTGCTTTAAGCACTGACACGGCGAAAGCCGACGCGGATTATTTGAGCGCGGTGCGCGCGGGCGAGGGTTTAATTAAAGTGCGTACTGACGCCGAGGCCGTCACACTCTTTGGTCAGGCGCTGATCGGCTCCCAGCAATATGCACGCGCGGCTGCAGCACTCGAGCAGGCAGCACGGGGGAACGATGCAAAGGGCGTCACCTTTTATCTTCTGGGGATTGCGCATTCGCGTGCGAAGAATTTTCCGAAGGCGATAGCTGCGCTGGAGACCGCGGCGACAAAAACACCCGGCGATGTGAATGTCTATCGTGAACTGGGTTACGCCTATGAAGTCTCCAAGCAATACACGAAAGCACTCGGTGCATATCAGAAGGGAGCAAACCTCGCTCCTGCCGATACGGATTTCAAAGAATCGATCGAACGCGTTCGTCCGTTTGCAAAGTAGCTTCGGCGAAAGTCAGCAATCCAGGGAGAGATTTAATGAAAGTAGTTGGAGTTCTATTCTTGGCCGGGGCCTTCGCCCTGACCGCCAATGCGCAACGACCACGGACTGTCGATACCACCAGTACTCGCAAGAGTGACACAGCGAATGTCGCTCCGGCCCCGCCCACGGTGAAGACAAAGTATGAGGGTGGCGTTTTTGGTTATAACAAGGCGATGGATGGGACACTCAATTTTGATGACCCCAACGATCGTTTGATCTTCCGTAACAAGGCGAACAAAGAAGTTTTTTTCATTCCTTACGGTGCGGTGACTTCCGCTTTTGCCGATACACAAAAGCGTCGTCCGGCAGCGGCCACGGTTGCCAGCGCCGTCCCTCTGATTTATGCACTGCCTGCGTCATTCATCAAAACCAAGGTCCGTTACCTGACCCTCAGTTTCAATGATCCAGACACAAGAGTCTCAGGCATCACGAGTTTCAGAATGGAAAACAAAGAAATTCTGGCGTCAGTGTTGAAGAGCCTTGCGGATAAGGTGGGCATGACGACGCGCGGCGAGGTCTACATTCGCAAGAGGCCGGCAGGCGATTCTACGCCGAGCAATCCTTGAACTAAAACCAACGACAAAGAAGAAAGAGGCGGCCCCGCGGCCGCCTCTTTCTCGTGAGATCGCTCGGTACTCGATCTGGCGTGTTGCAGCGGAGCTCTAAGTAAATCCTTAGATCAACTTCCTTGGCTTGAGAATGACCTTCAGAACCTGCTCGCCCCGTTGCACCGTAAGTTTGTAAGCGGCTGGACGCTCGAATAATTCATTCACGCTTGTGAGGGTAAATGCGGAAGCAGGCTTGCCGTCGATCGCGCTGATGATGTCGCCTTCCTGCAAGCCGGCTTCCGATGCCGGGGAATTCTCGAGCAGAGTCTTGATGCGAAAGGTGCGGAAGTCTTTTCCTTCAGCCTGTAACCTTGCGCCACTGATGGCGCGATCGAACGGCTCAGCAAAGGTTGAGTTAGGCTCAAGAATAATTCTGGCGTGACTGTAGTCGAGGAAGATTTTGAACTTGCTGACGATCTGTGCACCGATGTTACCGGCTAGCGAGGCACTGGCGAAAGCACCTTCTTTGTCCTGGGAGAACAGCGTCACGGGATTGGCGATCTTAAATTTGCCGAGCTTCAACTCGGCAGTGCGCCCTACCTGGCCCGCGATGTCTCCCCCGGCGCCGGCCCCGAACGCCTTAATCGTTTTCAGATTTGAACCGAGCAGTTCATGCTTCGTAACGAACGGACTGTAGAGCGCGAGCGCTGCTCCTGAGCCGATATCAAGTACGAACTTTCCTTCAATTGGAGCGCCGCCGAGCGGGGTCACTGAAGCCGTAAGAATCGGATGCCCATGATTCAATTGGATGGGAATACTCTCGCCCGGCCCTGTGTACTGGAATGTGTTTTTGTCATGAAGCTTGATCACTCGCGTCTGATAGTCGAGTTCGAGCACATACTCCTTGATGAAGTCGCTGCCGATGATTCCATCAAAATCCAGTCCCAGGCCGCGTGACATTCTCGCGATTGGCAGGGCGAGGGTTACCGGCTGCGAGAATCCGATGAACCCGGGGATAGTAAACGAGGTCTCTCGCACGAATGATCCGCTGGAAAGCGCAGCACCCGCGCCACCCATACTGATTTCACCTCCCAGCTCAAGTTTGAGTTCGTTGGCACGTTCAAGATCGATGATTGCGAATTGGTCGCCTGTATCAAGGACGAATGCGAGTGGCCTCGAGTGGTTTACCTGGACCTTCAGGATGATGTGTCTGTTGGCGAGCTCGAAAGGGATGACAACTGGATTAGCAGAAGTTGCTGAAGCTGTTTGTGTGACGTGGTGTCCTGAGTGGAGCGCGGACGTCAGCAGTGATCCTGCCACGAATAAGAACACTAGAACTTGAGAAATCATCTTCCTACTCCAACAACCAGCTCGTTCAGCAAAGAGGCGTGCAAAATTGGCAATGGATCTACTGATAACTTAACGCACCGATCTGTCGTTCGTTTCAAATATTACAGAGCGAGCCGTGGAATCGTGGCTTGGCAACGAAAAACTATTTCTGCTTTCCGAAAAAATCCGCCGCCGCTTTCTCAGTCTGCTCGGGACTCAGTTCCTGGAGTTGTTGGTTAATGCCCCACTCATGGCCGAAGGGATCGACGATTTTCCCGTAACGCCCCCCCCAGAACATGTCCTGCACCGGCAGACTCACCTGCGCGCCGGCCGCTACCGCGCGCGCAACAACGGCGTCAGCGTCATCGACGAGTAGCGTAATCCTGACCCCTGTTCCACCGAGCGTTTGTGGCGACTTGCACGTTCCGCCCTCGCTTGCAGGGAACTCATCGCACACAAAAAACTTATGTCCATCCAAAGTTAATTCACCGTGCATCAGTTTTTCGGATCCCGGTTTAGTCATCCGGTGCACTTCTTCAGCGTCGAAAACACTCTTGTAGAAATCGAGCGCGGCCGGACCGTTATGAACAATTAATTCAGGAATGAACTGATCTGCTCTAGACATGCCTTCCCCCTTTCTTCATTGCTATCCGCCTCACTCTTCCTATCCGTCGATCCCTTTTCAGGATTAGTTCACACGCTTTGAATGCGTACTCTTCGAAGTCTTCCAGTCGCGAGGCCAGCACCAGCCAGGCGTTTTTTCCGGAACGCCACAACTGACGCCGAGGCAGATTGGGGAACTCCCGGGCCAGACTATCGATCTCTTCTGTCGACGTGAAAAGCCACATGCCGTTGGAACCCGGTTGCTTCGGACTGTCGCGGAGCGAGCAAAGCAACGTCTCATCGAGGTAGACGTAAGTGAAACCAAACAGCTGTTTGACGACCGGACGAAGTGAGCTCAGTTCGTCGAGTACGAACGGAAACGGAGGAGATCGCTTAACCGAAACAGTTTGCGTCGTCCGAAGATAAGACTTCTTACCGGGACGGCGGACGGATCGCACGCTTGCGTGGAATGCCACGTCTTCGGAGATGTCGAATCCCTTCGCTGTTTGTGTCGCGACGTTAGTTGAGGCGTGCGAGACGCCCGCGGCAAAAGCCGATCTCATTCGGGACCTCCTCTTTAGTCAGTCGAAGGCTTCACCAGACTCTGGAACTTCTCAGGCGCTATCAACCGCCACGCTTCACGCAGATGAAGCGCGAGTTCCTCATCGCTGACGCGCGGAAGTTCCACTCCTACCCAGCCGGCACCGCCAACGTAAGGCGGCCGATAAAACTTGTCGGGACTCGCTTCGATCAAAGCCGCCTGCACACCAATGGCAGCGGGTATGGTTACAGCGATGTGGCCATCGTTGTGATGGTTGATGGAACACATAGCGAAGACCTTCTTCCGCACAAAGAAAGTGGGCTCGCCATGAGAGAGCTTTTCCAGCGTCTCAGGCAGCGCGAGGCAGATGCGTCTTACTCTTTGCACATGCTTCGCGCTCCCGCGTGGCTTTGGCGCCGGCCCTTGTTGTTTAGTGGTCACGTCAGTTTACCGCAGAGACAGACGATGAAATGAAGAGAGCTGTTGAGCCGTGAAGGGCGGAACAGAAGTCTCGTCTAAATTTCCCTGAAAAGCTCCTTCGAAAAGTGTTCTTGATGGAAATCGTCCCCTTTCTCCGCGTCTCCCCGCCTTAACGTCTCCGCATCCCATCCCTACCGATAACCCTCCGCCTGGAGCGCAAACAGTTCGCTGTAAAGTCCCTTGCGCTCGACAAGTTCCTCGTGCGAGCCCTCCTCTACCACACACCCTTCGTCGAGGACAACGATGCGGTCAGCCATGCGCACTGTCGAGAAGCGATGCGAAATGATTACCGCCATCCGCCCCGCCATCAATCCGGCAAAGCGCCGGAAGACTTCGTACTCCGAGCGCGCATCGAGCGATGCCGTAGGTTCGTCGAGAATGAGTGTTTGCGCATCACGCATATAAGCACGCGCGAGTGCAACCTTTTGCCATTCACCACCCGAGAGATCAACGCCACCCTCAAAGCGCCGCCCCAGCACCTGACCGTAGCGATCAGGCATTCGCGAGAGGAGCGATGCGGCAAGAGACTTCTCTGCGGCGGAAACGATGCTCGAAGGGGTGCCGTCGCCGTTAGTGGCAACCGACACTGCCGTGCCTACCGTGATGCGCCCGTTGGATCCGGCCGCATGATCCAGATATTCGCGGACCGCTTCGATCTCACCCACACCGATGTTTTCATCGAAGCGCAGATCGTAGTGATAGAAGTCCTGAAAGATGACGCCGACGTTGCGCCGCAGGCTTGCGAGGTCATACTCGCGCAGATCGCGACCATCCAAAAGAATGCGGCCTTCGCTGGGATCGTAGAGTCTCGCAAGCAACTTTACGAGCGTTGTCTTGCCAGCACCATTCCCGCCAACAAGTGCGAGTCGTTCGCCCGGGCGCAGGGTCAGGTTCACATTGCGCAGCGCCCACAGTTCGTCATCCGGATATTGAAAGCCCACGTTCTCAAAAACAAAGCCCTGTTGCAGAGGACGCGGCACCACCGGCGCGCCGGGCCGCGTGCTGATTGTCGGCTTCATTTCAAAAAAATCGAACAGGTCTTTCAGGTAAAGGCTTTGCGAGTAGAGTTCACCGGCGCCCGAGAGTAGACGCTGGATCAGATCACGTCCCCGCATGAAGGAAGCAGCCAGAAACGTCAGCGAGCCGAGCGTGATGAATCCTTGTACAGCCCGGAGCAGGATAATCGCGTACGCGCCGTAGTAACCGAGCAAGCCGACAACAGAGAGCAGCGTCGCCACGAGGCTGCGTCGAATCGTTAGCTTCTTATTTGCTTCGTAAAATTTCGCAGAGAGCGTGCGGTAACGTTCAACTAGCCACGGCGCGAGCCCGAACATCTGGACCTCTTTCGCAGGACGATCACTGGCGCCGAGGTAACGAAGGTAATCAAGCTGGCGGCGCTCGGGCGTCCAGCTATATAGCAGCGAGTACTCGAGTGATGCGTAATGCGCTTCACCGAGAAAGCCCGGCACTACAGCCACCGCGAGCAGGAGCAGAAGCCAGGGACTGTAAACGAGAAGCACGGCGGCGAGCGAAGCGAGTGTGAGGATGTCCTGTAACATCGAGAGCAGCAGAGCGAGCAACCCGATGCGGCCGGTTGTCTGGCGGCGCGCGCGTTCGAGTTGATCATAGAAAGCCGGATCCTCGAACTGGTAGAGATCAAGTGACGCCGCATGTTCCATCAGCAACACGCTCGTGCGGTTTGAGAAGAGATCGCCGAGCAGGCTCTCAACGACCGAAGAGATGCGGGAGAGAGTCTCACCCAGGAACGCGAGGGCAATCTCTAAAACGACAAGTTGCCAGAGACGCTTTGAGTCGAGCGCGCCGCCGCGGGCGGCGACCACTGCGTCAATGATCAGTTTCCCAACCCAGAGCATCGCGACGGGAACGAACGCGCGAGCCAGGCGGAATCCGATCATCGCGAGTGTCAGGCCGCGATGAGTTTCCCAGACCAGCTTCACGAAGGGCGGAATGTGACGCAGGACAGAAATGCCTTGTCGGAGTGTCGGTGACTCCCTCGTCCCTCTCCGTTTTCTTGACATACGCCACGATGACATTTCGATCTCAGATTCCTCAGCGCCAAGAGCGCTTCACGCAAACTGTTGGTTTGCGTGGGTTCGCGAAGGTCGATGCGCGGCCAAGCCAGTAGTTCGCATTAACCGTGCGTCCCAGCTTAGCGCTAGCGTTACCACCGCAAACTAACAGTTCGCTTCACGGCAATTTCACCCAGTAATCGAGCGTTGCATCAGTAGATCGGTTTGGGCATCGTCACCGAGATGAAACACATGCGTCCCAATCTCATGGAAATTCCAGCGGCGATAAAACGCCTGGGCCCGCGTGTTATGTTCCCAGACCCCGAGCCAGAGAGTTTCGTAACCGCGCGACTGCGCGTCATCGATACAAGCGCGCATCAAAGCCGCACCGACGCCGCTGCCAATCGCATCTCGCGAAACATACAACCGCACTAGTTCGATTGCCTTACTTCCGGTGACTTCATGAAGCACGTTGCCGGAGCGAAGCATGGCGTAACCCAGAGCTACTCCGTCGATTTCCGCTATTTGAAACAGGCATTCGGGGTCAGAGAGTTCGGCCGCTTGCTGATCAGGATTGAATGCCGAGGCGAGGTAGTCAGACATGTTCTGAGCTGTGTTATCGATAGCGAAAGTCTCGGAGAAAGTGAGGGAGCCGAGTTGAGCCAACAAGTCGGCGTCGTCGGGGCTGCCGCGGCGAATGACAACGTTGGGGTTAAGACTAGTTTCCGGTTTCATCGGTGGATCATGGTCCAGCTAATTAAGTAAAGCTCACGGCAGGGCGAAGAGTTGAACAAAGTGGTAATTGATGAATTCACCCTCACAAGTACAACGAGCACAGTCGAATTGGTTTCGCTCCAAAGGAGCGAGGTGTTTATAGCTACGAGCCCTGGCCGAAAGATCTCGCTCCGGTAGGAGCGAAACCCAGCAGCGGACATCCGCCGGTACTGGCAAAAGCGATTCCGCTCCTATCGGAGCTTAGAAGCGAAAGAAAGCGCGGCAGGGCTGTAAACATCTCGCCGCTCTGGGGCAACCGACCGGGAACGTTTGTTGCACTTCCCAGTAAACTAGCCACTTACTGATTACTAAAGATCGAATGGATCTTTGTCAGTGAGAAACGCAATTAGATGCTGCTTATTCGCTCGCGCCTCGAGCCATGCACGTACTCGTGCGATCTCGGCGAAATCATCCGGCCCGAATCGTGCGATATAGATTTGCTCCAGTCGTTTCTTGCGCGCCTCTTTGTGTGCCGCGTTTTGCCAGAAGGAGGTAAGCATCGAATGCAGGTCATCATGAAGGTTGCGTTCCTTCAAAGCCTCCCACTCATTCCTGTCAAACCAGACCCCCTTGCAACCTTCGCAATGATCGAGCGTAAAGCTCAAGCCATGTCCGACAAGATACTTCACCATCCGAAAGCGACACTCAGGACAATCGATATGGAAGCCTGGTTCGGCGAGTAACAATTTGCTGTCCGCGGCCGACCGTTCGGGGAGGTTGGGCCCATGCTGCTCCAGCCACTTCCAATACTCAGCGCCTTTGACCCAGTTTCCACAACACTGAGGGCAGTTATAGAAAGTGAGGCCATCTTCCACGTCCATCATCTGTAGTTCCGGGGTCTTGCAAACAGGACACTTCATGATCGGCACGTCTTTCGTTCCGCTGACATTGGTTGGCATATTGCTAAATCAAGAGTGCGGAAGTTTTCATCGCCGCTTAGCTCCCCACGACGGTCGTCTCCCTTATGACAAACCGCCAGATACGCACGCTGTCGCGGACAATAGTGAACAGAAAATGGTGTGGAAATCTTTCGAGATTCAACGCCTGAGCTCCTGCTCGCGAATGTCGTAGGATTCTGGAGAGTAGGCGGCTTTTGGAGGATGACCGTAACTCGCTGTAAAAACTCGCCCGCGAGTTGTCGTCCGGCTACATCCTCGTAGTAGTCCATCATCCGAGAGATGTCTGAGGCGACTTGTGAATGAATTTCGAGACATCAGCCACGGCAGCCTTGGATTTGGAATCTAACTCCGAGAGGGAAATGGATTGGCCCGGATCAGCATCAAGCCCCGCGCCGCGTCGTAACGCTTCGGCAACGCCTTCATCCTCGTCCGATAAAACACCTGAAAGTGGGTTGAGCAGATTTGCGGCCAGCGTTGCCCGTTCCTGCTCAGTTAAGTCGAGCGCGAGTTTTTCTATCTCAAGGATGCTGCCCATGAGTAAAGCATAACTCTGCGAAAGGTAAGGGGCAACTGCACAGTGCTCTACCGAAGGTGCCTACTCCGCGATCTCGATCTCGACGCGCAATATCTCCTGGCCACGCGTAACCATTATGCCCACCGTTTGCGCTCCGTCCATGACTAAAGAAGCGCCGGACACAAAGTCGCCGTACTCCTTACTCTCAATCCCATCGACGACCGCTACAAGTTTACCGCCGCGTCGTGCCGCATAAACCAGGTGCTTCCCATCAGCAGTGAACTGAAGATCCTGGATCTCGTCGTAAGGCTTTCCTTCGGAACCGTCGAGTACTACGAAGGCTTTGCCGCCCCGCTGCAAAACATACGCGGTCCGCTTGCTGTCGGGGCTGAAAGCCATTTGCGAGGCGTACCTTTCATACCCTTCGCCCTGTGTTGGCGGAGTAAGCGCGTACTCCTTCGGTGACTCGCCTTCGAGGGCCAGCAACATAACGTTCCCGCGCCTGGCCTTCACGAACAGGCGCTTACTATCCGGGCTGAACTTTACATCGCTGATGTCGTCGTAGGCTGTAGCCACACCGTCGACCACCAGAAATTGCTGGTTCCCTCGCTTGGCAAAGTAGTACATACGTTTGCCGTCCGGGCTGAATTGAAAGTAGTCATTTACCTCGTCGAACGCTTCGCTCTCCGCGCCGTCCGTCACAACGATCATTTTGCCCGCGCGCCAGGCCGCGTGGACTACATGTTTACTATCTGGACTAAAGACGGGTTTGCCTACGTCTTCGTAGATCTTACCGTTCTTGTTATCCACCACGACATACTGTTTGTCGCGAGAGTTCCAGGCTATGTAAGCCACGTGTCGCCCATCGGGGCTGAAACCATAGGAGTTTTCTTCGATGATGGGACGCCCTTGCGTCTCCACGCCGTCGACGACGATCATCTGACCCTCGAGAGTATCAGCCCGATAGAGCACGTGCTTCTCGTCGTCGCTGAACTCGATGTTGTTACCGATGCCGCGATAAGGCTTGCCCTCCTTGCCGTCTGTCACGACGCGCCATTGATCGTTGCGTACCAGCACGTAGGTCATCTTCTTTCCAGTCTTGCTGAACCGCGGATCACCGACGTATTCCGTCTCGACTATCTCCACGCCATCGATCACGACATGCGTTTGTTGGCCGTGCCGGGCCATGTAGATGACACGGCGACTGTCGGGACTAAAGATAGGAGCGTCCGATGATCCGTAGTCGAAAGGCTTGCTCTCTATCCCATCCACGACGGCATAGGTTTTCTCGCCGCGCTCTGCGAAGTATGAGACACGGCGACTGTCTGGGCTGAACCTTGGTGCACCCACGCTGATGCGGTCGTACTCGGGCCCTTCTTTACCGTCAACCACAACCAGAAATTTTTTGCCGCGGCCCGCGACGAAGGCGACTCGACGGCCATTTGGGCTGAACTTGATCTGTTGCTTGATGCCGGCCTCAGAGAGGCCAACTCGCGGGATTGACGTGTAAGTCTTGCCGGCGACTCCATCTAACATAACGAACTCACCGGCGTTCGTTTTCACGGTGTAGGCAATGTGTTTCTCGTTGCTGCTAATGACGCGGCTGTATTTGACCTCGCCGGGTTGTGGTTTGCCGAGTGAGACTTCGCGCGTGATGAGGCGCACGGTGACTGGTAAGGGTGTCGGGTTCGTGGCCTGCGCAGAGGTTGAGTACAGGTATGCGATTAACGCGGAGCAGAACAACGCGACAACCGAGGTGGTGAGGTTGAAGATGTGGGGGCGCTTGATGCTCATCGGCAACATTACAACTCCGATCATCGATCGTTAGCTCTCGTCCAGCCTCTTGAGGTTCTCGTGTCTTATCTAATCTTGTTAATCCCGTAAATCCTGTCTAAGTATTTGTGGCTCGATAAATTCCCGGCCAGCAGCAACAAACTCCTCCGCCTTCTCCCTAAGCCCAACATCCAACGCCGCTTGGATTTAAAAGATTTACAGGATGGAGTCTAGGAGTGACTCGCTGGGCTTGTACTCACGGAACTTGCGTTTCACTTCAACTGACGAACCGAAGTTCAGCAAGAGGCCACAATCGATGCCGGTTGCAGCCAGACAATTCACAAGTTGAACTTCGTGGCGCTTGACCAGCATCTGGACAGCCTTGAGTTCTATGACCACGCGCTGATCAACCCAGAGATCAGCGAAGTACTCCCCAACAACCTGACCGTCATAGGTCACATTGATCGGTTCCTGTTGTTTGACTGGAAGGCCTAGTCTTTCAAGTTCAATTCGAAGAGAATTCTCATACACCTTCTCGAGAAAACCCGGGCCGAGAGCGTTGTGGACTTTATAGGCGCAACCGATGATTTTGTGTGTGAGGTCATCGCCTTTCACTTGAAGTCTCCGCCAGGAAAATTTAGACACGATTTACAGGGTTCACAAGATAATACGCGAAGCCCAGAGTTACAGCCTTGCAACTGGGGGAGAGATCCTTAGAGCGAGACTAAAGTTTTTGCACCGTCAGGAGGAACCGTCTCGTCACATTCCAAATTCCTGCCTTCTCTGATCTGATTTTGTTAATCGTGTAAATCTTGTCTATGTACTTGTGGCTCGATAAATCTCCCCACCAGCAGCAACAAACTCCTCCGCTTTCTCTTTCAAGCCAACCTCCAACGCGGCCTGCTCATCGATCTCTTTCTGAGCGGCGTACTCACGCACGTCCTGGGTGATCTTCATCGAGCAGAAGTGCGGCCCGCACATCGAACAGAAGTGCGCGAGCTTCGCGCCTTCCTGCGGCAGCGTCTCGTCATGATATTCGCGCGCGACTTCCGGATCGAGAGACAGATTAAATTGGTCCTCCCAACGAAATTCAAAACGCGCTTTCGACAAAGCATTGTCTCGATACTGCGCGCCAGGATGACCCTTAGCGAGATCTGCCGCATGCGCCGCGATCTTGTAAGCGATGACGCCGTCTTTCACGTCCTTCTTGTTCGGTAGGCCGAGGTGTTCTTTGGGAGTGACGTAGCAGAGCATCGCAGTGCCGAACCATCCAATCATCGCTGCGCCGATCGCTGACGTGATGTGATCGTAACCAGGCGCGATGTCAGTGGTCAGCGGTCCGAGCGTGTAGAACGGAGCTTCCTGACAAGTCTCGAGCTGCTTGTCCATGTTCTCCTTGA
>JBDTYQ010000013.1:0-66510 GCA_040005515.1 bacterium | reverse complement strand
GGAGTATGTAGCAGGGCAGAATCTCAAGAACCAGATCCAATCCGACGGCGCCCTGCCGCTCACGCGATTGCTCGAGATTGGCATCCAGGCAGCTGACGCCCTGGCAGCCGCGCATCAGATCAACCTCATTCACCGCGACATCAAGTCAGCGAACATTCTGATCACTCCGAGCGGTGTGGCAAAGATACTTGATTTCGGACTTGCCAAAGTGATCCGCACAATCGCGCAACAGGTCGATGCTGAGGCTCCCACGCTGACGAACCTCACTGACGAAGGAACGGTTCTGGGCACCGCAGCCTACATGTCTCCGGAGCAAACGCGCGGGCAAGCCCTTGACGCCCGTTCCGATATTTTTTCCCTCGGCTGCGTTCTCTACGAAGCGGCTACTCGATCACTTCCTTTTAAGGGTCCAAGCATGCTCGCCATCATGCACTCGATAGCGACAGGCGACCCTTTGGCGCCCAGCCGTGTCAGACCCGAACTGCCGCGCGAGTTCGATTTGATTATCGAAAGGGCGATGGCCAAGGACAAAGAGAATCGTTATTCAACCGCGGCCGAGATGGGCCAGGCCCTAAGAAATTTGCGAGCGACTTCCACGGCTGAATGGATGGGTGGCCCGATTGTCTATGACAGGGACTTGATCGAAGCGCCGGTCGCTCCATTCGTGGGCAGAGGTCCGGAGTTAACTCGGCTGGAAGGACTACTGGAGCAGACGATTGAGGGCAGCGGTCGCGTAGTGCTCATCAGCGGCGAACCGGGCATTGGGAAGACTTCGCTTGCCGACGAATTTCTGCGTCGTGCGCGAGCGCTGGCTCCCGGGTTGTCGATCGCTCGTGGCCGCTGCGTCGAACAGTACGGAACCGGCGAGGCATATCTACCATTTCTGGATGCGATCAGCACGTTGCTGATTGGCTCATCGCGTGAACGACTGGCGGGAATAATGCTGACTTCTGCGCCCACTTGGTGCGCCCAGTTGCCCGTAGCGTTCTCCTCCACTGGTGCTATAGAAAAGTTGCAACAGGAAACCATCGGCGCCACGAAGGAACGGATGATGCGAGAAATGGGAGACGCACTCGGCACGTTTGCTTCCATTTCGCCGGTTGTGCTCCTGCTCGAAGACCTGCACTGGGCTGACCCTTCCAGCGTCGATCTGTTGCGCCACCTGTCCCAACGCATCAGTAACCAACGCTTGCTCATTGCCGGAACCTTCAGGCCCGAGGACATCGAGCGTACCAATCATCCGCTTAAGCGCTACAAGGCCGAGATGCAAGCGCACAAATTGTGTGAAGAGCTCGCGCTTGATTCACTTAGTCCTGAGCATATCCAGGATTATCTCAACGTCACGTTTGGCCCGCACAGTTTCCCGCCCGAGTTTGCTAGACACATTCACGATAAAACCGAAGGCCATCCTCTATTTGCCACGAACCTCCTGCAGTATCTGCATGAACGTGGTGACATCGCGAAGACGAACGAGCATTGGTCTTTGAGCCGGCCGATTTTAGAAATGGCGCTGGAGTTGCCCGAAAGCGTGCGCAGCATGATCGGCAGGAAAATGGACTCGCTCGGAGAAGCGGAGCGGCGTGCGTTGCAGTACGCAAGCGTCGAGGGCCAGGAATTTCTCTCGACTGTCGTTGCAAGTCTGCTCAACGTCGATGAAGTTGATCTTGAAGAGATGCTCGCCCAACTTGAGAACACCCACCGCCTGGTAGTCACCCTCGGCGAAGAAGAATTGCCCGACGGATCGCTCGCGACGCGTTATCGCTTCGCTCACGCGCTCTATCAGAACTTTCTTTATAGCGGTCTGGTTGCCAAGCGGAGAATCATGCTGCACAAGCAGGCTGCCGAACAATTGGCCCAGCGATACGAAAAGCGGGCTCCTCATATTGCCACGCAACTCGCCCTGCATTTCGAACAGGGGCGCGACTTTGTTCGCGCCGTCGAGTTCTTGAGCCACGCGGGTGACAACGCCACCGCGCTCTATGCGAACGACGAAGCAGCCGATCACTACACGCGGGCTCTTGGCCTGGCAGAGAAGCTGTCCGATGAAATCCAATCCGAGGCAGTCGCGACGCTCTTCGGGAAACGCGGTGCCGCCAACATGGCCCTCAGTCGGTTTGATCAGTCTGTCGAAGATTACATGAGCATGCTCAAGCACCAGGAGGTTACCGACTCGCCCGCCAAAAATGCGGCGGTACTAATCGCGTTGGCGACAACTTTGTTCTTTTCGCATCGGCTTGATGAGATGAAGACCCGAGCCGACGAGGCACTTGACGCTGCCAAGCGCGCGGGAAGCGAAACGCTGCGGCTCGACACGATGTGTCTGATGGCGCTGAAGCACTTATGCTACGGCGAGTTGGCAGTCGGCCGGCCAATCCTCGACGATGTGATCAAGAGTTCCCGCGCTATCGACCACAAGCCCGCCCTCTTAGCCGGATTGGCGTGGCGCGGTTGTCTCTATTTCTTCCAGACTGACTACGAGCGCGCGATCGAATGCGTGGAGGAAGCAATTCAACTTGCATCTAGGTTGCGTGATGGATTCTTGTACCTCACCTCCATGTTTTTTCTCGGCCTCTCGCATGGCAACCTTGGTCGAATGTCTCAGGGCATTGCCACGCTGGAAGAAGCGATTCAGATGGCAGGGCGCAACGGCGATCGCTTCTGGTATCCGCGCATGCCGAATTGTATTGGCTGGATGCACCGCGAGCTGCAGGACTTTGAGGGCGCATTCAAACATGATCAGGAAGGCTTAAGAGTAGCCCGTCAATATCATGTGCTTGAGGCCGAGGCGAACTCATTAATCAACCTCGGCATTGACCATACGAACGAGGGCAAGGCTGAGGAGACGATGTCAGCATTTCGCGAGACTCACGAAATCTTTGAACGGGACGCGTGGTTTCGCTGGCGCTACAACATCCGGCTCGAGGCAGCAACGGCATGGCACTGGTTACGGCAAGGCGACACGAAGCAGGCCGGCGTTTTCGCGCAACGGTTGCTCGATACCGCGAGCGAACATGAAGTTCATAAGTACATCGCGGAAGCGCACCGGTTGAAGGCGCAGATAGCAATAGCGGTCGGTGATCCGGCTACAGCAGAAGCGGAGTTTAACGCCGTGTTTGACGAATTGAAGCGTTACCCCGCGCCGCTCGTGGAATGGAAGACCCTCGCGGCTCTTGGGCGACTGGAATCGACGCGTGGAAACGTAGAGACTGCGCGGTCGGCTTTTACACGCGCCGCGGAGATCGTCAAGGCCTGCGCCGCGAGCGTTACCGACGAAGATTTGCGCAACATGTTCTTAAGCTCGACTGCTGTGCGCGAAGTCTTGGACGGCGCTGGTGCCACTGCGTAGGCGGATTTGCAAGTTGGGGGGGCAGTCGCTAGCTTCAAGTAGCAGCAGACTCAAGTCGCCCCGCTCAATCCTCTGGCCCTAGCTAACTGCATTGGCAGGTCTATCACTAAGATGAACCTCCTAAAACTTGAGCGGGGCGCCTTGAACATGGTCGGTGTTTGTTCTAACGACTGCCCCTTTCCCAACCTGCGAATTAACTCTTTTATTCTCTCCCCGGAGCACTCCATGAAAACAACCACCCTCCTGCTTTTGCTGTTCAGCGTTGGCTTTAGCTGCTTCGCCCAGACACCTCCCCCTGAGCGCCAGCAGTTCGTCCGTGTCGAGGCGCCGGTGATCGCGCTCACCCACCTGCGCGTGATCGATGGAACCGGCGCTGCTCCGCTTGAGGATCAAACCATGGTGATCAGCGACGGTAAGATTCAGTCTATTGCATCGACAACGACCGCGAAGGTTCCGCCGGGCGCGCAGGTACTCGACCTCAAAGGCTACAGCGTCCTTCCGGGACTCGTGGGCATGCATGACCACATGTTCTTTCCGATGGGCGGCAACCCGCCAATGTATTCGAACATGGGTAGCAGCTTCCCGCGCCTCTACCTTGCGCACGGCGTCACGACGATTCGCACGACCGGCAGCATCGCGCCGTTTACTGATCTGGAGATCAAGAAGCTGATCGACAGTGGGCGGATCGTCGGACCGAAGATGCACATTACGGCGCCCTACCTGGAAGGGCGCGGTTCATTCACTCCCGTAATGCACGAACTCACCGGACCTGACGACGCGCGGCGCATGGTGAACTTCTGGGCCGATGAAGGAGCGACCTCTTTCAAAGCCTACATGAACATCACGCGCGACGAGCTGCGTGCGGTTGTCGAGGAAGCGCACAAGCGCGGACTCAAAGTCACCGGCCATCTCTGTTCGGTTGGTTATCGCGATGCAGCGGAGATCGGCATCGATAATCTCGAGCACGGCTTACTGCCGGATTCAGAATTCGTTCCCAACAAGCAGCCCGACAAATGTCCGGGCGCTGCTGTCAGTGCCAGCTTGCGACAGCTCGACATCAATGGCGCTGCGGTGAAGGAGACGATTCGCACGCTCGTCGCAAAGAATGTCGCGCTTACTTCGACGCTACCGGTCTTCGAGGCCGGCGCGCCGTTAACTCAAAGCGGGATTGGCGCTGCCAGCGCCGTGCTAAATCCTCGGATGCTTAACGTAATGAACGCCGATGCGCGCGTGCGCTACCTCACCTCGCGATCGCGCATCGCAGCCGATTCGCCCACGGCCACGCTCGTGCGCAAGTCGATGGATTTCGAACGCGCTTTCGTCGCCGCCGGCGGTTTACTAATTGCTGGTCTCGATCCCACAGGGAACGGTGGAGTCGTGGCTGGCTTCGGCGACTTACGCGAAGTGGAGTTGCTGGTTGAGGCCGGCTTCACGCCGTTGGAAGCAATCAAGATAGCCACCTTCAACGGCGCCAAGTTTCTCGGCGAAGACGCGAGCATCGGCTCAATTGCGGCGGGCAAACAAGCTGACTTGATGATCGTGAAAGGGAATCCTGCCGCTGGCATTAGCGACATTGAGAAGGTAGAGATCGTTTTCAAAGACGGCGTCGGCTACGACTCCGAGAAGTTGATCCAATCGGTGCAGGGTTTGGTTGGAATACGGTAGCGATAGGAATAGTAACAAGCTTCTTCTTGCTGATCCTATTTTCTCGAAAAAGCGAAATGTGTTCTTCACCGGAGGTGTGAGTAATGGTTCACAAGATGGTTGATGGAACGTATCGTCAAACTAATCTGACGAACGAGTCCACGGTGTACCTTGCAAGACGTGAGGAGCTGCGGCTGGCAGAAATTGAATTACTAAACGACTAAGTTTTCACGCGGGACAGTAATGGCACGTTGCGCCATTTTTACAGTGGTCATCCACGGCTGGCCGACGACCTCGAAGAGCGCGGCATTGATGAGATGAGTCCGATTTGGAACCTGCTGGCCTCACGCCGCAGGGACGCGGGACGTTCTATGGAGCGCTCGACTACGGGACGAAGGTGAAAGGGGCCGGCGGATGAGGTGGACGAAGCTCGTGAATCAGCATGCGGAGTCGGTAGCATTGAGCCCGAGCTCACACGGAGCGAAAAATAGCAGCAGACGGTCCCATGAAGTCAGTACCACCATGCGGTAGCAGGTGGTCTGACCCGTCGAAACTCAAGCTGACGCGAGGCTTTGTCATTACTATGCGAGGGTAAGTGCCGACGTATCGGCCCATCCGCTACTGCGAGGTGTTACCGACCTCACCGGGACCGCGACCCGAGTGGCATCAAGGACTTCGCGCGATGATGCGAGATTCTCGGTCATAAACATTTCACTCCTACCGGAGTAAGAGTCGGCCAATGCGGACAGACAGGAATGTCCGGGCTGCATGAAGGCTAATCATTGACTTGCCTGCCTAGCGGTCATATAAGGATTCCGCAATTCAATACTTACCTGAAACATGACTTTCCGAGTCAGGCTCTCCAAAATTCCTATTTCCTAACCGCGGGCGATATTTCATTGACACGCACTGTCCGAAGAACAGCGAATCACCAAAGGAGGATGACGATGACAATCGAAGATAGAACACTAGACCAACGAGTGGCGGATCTTGAAAGCCAGTCTGGTGAGTTGAACTACAATCTTTCCGTAAACAATAAAAAGATGAAGGCACTGCTTCAAGCGCTGGTTGCTTTTCTTGAGGACAAACGCCCTGAGGCAGATGATCTTGTGGACAAGATCGAGAGCTATCTTGTGGATGTGTGCAAGCGACCCCCAGGCTGCCTTGGTGAGGAATGATTGAGGGCTCGGCACTTCTTTAACGACGTTCCGACGAAACTGAGAGCAGCGAATTGTGTTGCACTAAAAGTCGTCCTCCACAGCGAGCACGTTAAGGCTTTCGCCCGCTCCGCGGGCTATCATTGTCTTGCGACTTTTACCTGTGCTTAAGCTGCGCTCCACCCCAGGCTTTGTGCCGTGACTCGCTACCGCGGGCTGAATCACCCGGAGCCTAACGAGAACTGCGCGTGGTCCATCAGCGATAGTTCCTAATCGCAACCACATCACTGATGTCGTCGCCGCGCTCACACGCGAGCCGGTTAGACCCTGCAGACCAGTCGTAGGAAAAAATCACGTCGGTTTTGAAATGCGTCAATTGTTTTGGAGGGCCGCCATCCAAAGGTTGGCTCCACAGATTGTAGACGCCATCAACCGCGTCCACGTAGGTCAGCGCTTTACCCTCAAGCGTCCAGCGAATTCGTTGCCAATCGATGATCGGAATCTGCAACAGCTTGACCGGCTCGCCTCCGTCAAAGGGAATGAGGGCGATGCCCTTGATGTCTCCTTCCAAGTAATAGCGGCAGGCGATCAGTTTGCCGTCGGGTGACACCACCGGGACGGCAGCATACTTGTTCGTGAGTTGAACAGACTGACCTCCGTCGATCGGTATCTTCCAAAGCGTTGGTGAGCCTCCCTGCTGATGTTCGTAGACCACCGACCTACTATCAGGTGAACACGACGGATAGAAATCACTCCCACCGCTGGTCAATTGGACCAGGCCGCCGCCATCGTTTGCGTTCATTCGCCAAATGTTGAAGGCTCCAGCGCGCCCAGACGCAAAAACTATGTATCGGCCATCCGGCGACACGGCGGGGTGATAGTTTTCGCCTGAATTTCCGGTGAGCTGCTTTCGGTTAGAACCGTCTTCATCGACCATCGAGATATTGAGACGGTCACCAACCATGGACGAAAACACAATCTTGTTATCGTTCGTCCAGGTTAAGCCGTAACTAAGATCGGCTTCGGATGCGACCGGCCTGGAATCTTCCAAATCATTACTGGATGAAACCCAAATTTTGCTGAGACGTCTGCTTTGTACTGACACGATCGTCTTTGCATCGGCCGGTAAGCTAATGCCTTGATACTCGTTAAGGTCGTTTGTGATCCGCTCGACTTTACCGTCCGCGTATGACACCTGCCAGATTTGATAAGGGCTGCTACCGCTCTCCGCTGCTGCGATAACCAATGCCTTGCCATCTTCACTCCAGGCTGATTGTAAAATCTCCGCCCAGCTTCGAGAGGTGATGGGCCGTTCAGCTCCGTCCTTAACCTTAACTTCGATCAAATTCATGTGATAACCACCGCTCCAGGTCGCGGCCGCACAAACTACCTTTTCACCATCCGGAGACCAGGCGGGCCCGCCGAGTGAAAACTCATCGCCTTGTTTGCGAGTCGCCAGAGTCCGGCTCGACGATCCATCCGTATTCGCGATCGTGAGCGAATAGATTCCACTGCTGCGGTTAAGACTTATAAACGCCAAACGGTTACCATCCGGCGATTCGGCGACGGCGCTATCGACTCCTTCAAGGAGCTTTTTTGATGGGCCACCGAATGCGGGAATCCGATATAGTCTTCCAGTTTCGGTGGACTCAGCTCTGACGTAATAAATATATTCGCCGTCTCGCGAGAAGGTGACACCCAGATACTTAGCGCTGTCGGCGGGAACGATCGTTATCGAGCTGTCCGTCGCCAGGCTGCTGTTCATCAGGGTCTCCATCTTCCCCTGGCTAACCACATAGGCCATGCGCCGTCCATCGAAGGAGATCGCCGCGGGACCAGAGTTCCCGGAATTTGTAAGCTTGGTGACCTGCATGTTGTGGAAAGGGGTAGAGGATTCTGGACGGCCTCGCAACGCAAACCAGACGAGAATGCTCAACAGGGCGATGAGCAACAGCACGGCGATCGATGCACGTGGCTGCCTTAATTTACCAAAGGTCCTCTGGAAGATGTTCGATCGTCTTGTAGAAAACGAGCGGTTCAGCGACTGTGTCCGATCCTCACTGTTACTCAGCGTGACCCGCAACGATTTCAACGCCGTTATCATTTCCTCGGCTGATTGAAATCGATCGGCGGGTTTTTTCTCCAGCGCCTTCATCGTGATCAGATCCAGTTCGTGCGGGACCTGCGGGTTGATCGTAGAAGGCCTTGGAGGATCTACTTTAATTACCTGAACACCAATCTCCCAAACACTTCCTCCGGCAAACGCTGGCCGGCCAGTTATGCATTCGTAGAGCAGTGCACCAAGAGCGAATAGATCACTGCGAGTATCAATCGGCTTGCTCATCGCCTGTTCCGGCGAAAGATACAAAGGAGTGCCCACGACGACGTCGCTCCGTGTGTTCGTGCCAAGCATCGTGTCTGCCTCGGGATCGGGAGCCTGCGTCAGATCTTGAACTTGCTTCGCCAGACCAAAGTCGAGGACCTTCACCACATTTCGATCGACCATTACGTTCGACGGTTTGATGTCGCGGTGAATGATACCTTGTGCGTGGGCAGCACTTAGTGCCTCAGCAATCGATTCGATGATTTTGAGTAGGTCTACTAGCGAAATCTCGCCAGCGTCCAGAACCTCCCCAAGAGTTTGTCCGTTGACGAACTCCATCACGATGAATGGTTCGCCCTCGGGAGTTTCACCATAGTCATGAAGTGTTGCGATATGCGGATGCGAGAGGCGGGAAACGGCGCGCGCTTCACGGAGAAAGCGTGCGCGATAGTGATGGTCCTCAGGTGAAGCCAGAAACTTGAGCGCTACGTTCCGACCGAGTTGCATGTCTTCGGCCAGGTAAACTACACCCATCCCGCCTTTGCCGAGCAGTTCTTTTATCCGGTAATGGGAAATAGTCCGCCCGAGCATCTCGGAAAACCGTCACCCAGCGATTGTGAGAGAAACTGATCGAAAGACGTGACTCGCGAAGGCCAAATCATTCGCGAGTGTTCGAGCGCGTTGCGAGTCGATTGTGAGGCACTGATGGGTGAATTTCAAGGCGGAGTAGAGGCGTCCTTGCCAGAGGACGTGCGCACCTCTATCAAGGCAGGTCCGCACTCGATTGATCTGGTTTAAGGAGCAGAGCGAGGCTAGGCACAGGACGCCAGGTGCGCCGCTGACTCCTGCCTGGTACGCGCAACTGCCGGAAGGAATTCGACTCCGGAGCTTATTTGGAAAACGGAATCCAGGCGCGTGACTTCTAACACGAGGCTTACCGGCTTGCTCGGGTTCATTAGTGTGAAGCGGGTTCCGTTTGACGGCCTGCTCGCGCAATTCCAACAGCATCCCCAATCCGCCGGCATCGAGTGTTGTGACGAGCGACAAGTCCAGTGTGACCTCGCATACCTCTGGCAGGGATCGCAGAGCACTGCGCAGGATCTCCGTTTCTCCGCGTACAATTCGACCTTCCAAGCGAAGGACAGCCAGTGTTCCGAGGCTTTTGGTGTCGACTTTCAACATAAGAACTCCTTTGGTCAGTTACCTGTAGGACCGCATTCCTGCCTGTCACTAATACGCGGACAGATAAGAAACCCGGAGAGACAGGTATGTCCGTTCTACAAGTAAGACGTCTGAGTTCGGAGTTTGTTAACTCTTAGTTAAAGATTCTCATGCTCGCGTCGCTGATATAGGTTGCCCCATGTGCCTGAGACGCTCAACCGACGGACCCATAGTGTCAGTACTAACCCCGCGGTAGCGGGTGGGCCGGCAAGTGAGCACTCGGGCCTCGCGTAGTAATGACTTTGGACGTGAGCGCTAGTTTGAGTGCCAACGTGTCGGGGCGCCCCGCTACCGCGAGTTGGACCCACCGGTATCGGCCAACCTCTACCGCATGGTGGTACTGATGCTGGGACCGCGCGTAGGACTTACTGAGACCGACCCGCTACGGCGTGGTGGTACTGACGTCACCGCACGTGCGACACTCGTAAATGGAATTCCAAATCTGACGCATCCCTGATGACTCAACCCGAAATCGCCACGCTGATCTTTGCGCACGTCAAATGGTTTGCGGTGTTTGATGTGAACGCTGCGCCGAAGTACATCGGCGAGGTTCTTAACGGTCAGTTTGTAAGGTTCTTCCTTGCTTCAGTCGCCGCCGTCTGCGCTTTCTTTTGGGCTGATCGTACTGTCTACCGGCGCGGAATTCTGCATGCCTTTGACGCGCGACTGAAGAGGCTTGACGACTTGTCTGTCCTGATTCTTCGTCTTAGCGCCGCGGTCTTCTTGATCTCATTGTGGGTCTGGTATCAAGTCTACGGCACCGCTTTTTACATTACTCCGGAACTCAAAACTCATTCGGCGTACGTCCCGTGGCTGCAATTAACGCTTGGTCTATGCGCTCTGTTTCGTCGCAGTCTGCCAGCCGTTGGTCTGGGAATATTTGCACTTTTCGGTTTGGCTATGCGCGACTACGGGCTCTTCCATTTGCTCGATTACATGATCTTTGTGGGGCTCGGCTACTTCTTCCTCGTCGCAAACATCAAGCGAGGCAAATGGCGCCAGTCAGGGTTCGTCGTACTCTTCGCGGCGACGGGGATTACCCTGCTTTGGGCCGCGATGGAAAAATTCGCCTATCCCGACTGGAGTTACTCGATGCTCCGTTCGCACCCGGGCATGATCCTCGGCTTGCAGCCTGAGACGTTCATGGTGCTCGCCGGTTTCGTCGAGTTCAGTGTAGCTTTTATCTTGTTGGGCGCCGTCTCAATCGCGGGGCGTGTCGTGGCATTGGTGTTCCAGGCGATCTTCATGCTGGCGATCTTCGAGTTTGGACCGCTCGACGCAATCGGGCATCTGATGATAATTGCCATCTTGTTTGTGCTTTTCCTGCGCGGGCCGACGAGCGCTCGCGAGATTCTGGTACTGCGAGAAAAATCGGTTGCGATGGAAACGTATTTTATGATGGGTTTGTATTTCCTGGCTTTCGTGATGATTTTCATCGCCTACTATGGTCTGCATGCTGTTCTTTATCGCGGGTAGCCTGATCACCAGGCTTGCCCGTGCATCAACACGCGACTTTGTGACGCGCTGAGCTAGTTGCAAAACCCTTATACCGACTTTGGCGAACGGCGCACAATCTACCGCGCATCATTAGGTTGGCTGTGGTGGCTGGTGTTGTGTGTAGCACCCCTCTTATTGGTCACTGCCGTGGCCGCGGTATTTGCGATCAAATCAGTCACGCCTGGCGCTTTCAGCTGTCTGGGCGGCGCGGTCTTGGTCCTCGTGCTTGTTGGCGCCGCTTGTCTCAGCGAGTTTCGCAAATGGTATGCGACGAGAACCGTTCAGTTAGTAATTTACGAAAAAGGGCTGACCTACGAAAGCGAAGGTCGCAGACAGTCTTGTTCGTGGGACGAGATCAAAGACATCAACTTCAAACGCATTGAGGTCAAAATCAAGCACTCAGCGCCGAGGAAAGTGAGCGTAATTCGATCGATTGTAAAAGGAGATGGCACATTGATTAGCTTCGCAGAGACGCTGAACCTGGAAAAGTTCACACTCCAAATAGCGGAACAGAGGAAAGGGCTGGTTAACGCTGAAAGCGTTCGCTAATTTCAGCCGAGGGGTTGCTAGAAACCCTGGGTTAGCCTGAGACCAATACACTAATGGGAACCCTGACGGGGTTGCGAGTTTCTTGTGACAAGCGAGAGCGACGCAACTACTTCAGGGTTGGGTATTCGAGAAAGATAGGCATGAGCCACGGTTGCCAAAGCGCAACCCTGGGATGACATTCGCGAACGCTTTCAGCATTGGGCCCGGCCCCATTAGATGGAGAGCTGACTGAGACCATGGCGAGCCAGGTGTGGGAAAACCGTCGCGCGCCTGGTCTTTCTCGAAGTCACGCCTCATTCCCAAGTGCACGCAGGTCGCGGTGAGGATTACCTTAATCATGCCGATTTTCAATTGGGTGGGCCTTGACATTGCCAATAGACAATTGCCGATTCCCATTGGCCCCTTACGCCCGGGCCATTTGGCAATCGGCAGTTGGCAATCTTGAAGAACGCTACTGTTTGTCGTAGACCGCTTTGTTGGTAACTCTCATGCCCTTGGAGTCAGTTCCCGTCGTGGTCACGGTGCGAGTTCGGCCGTTGGCCGTAACAGTTATCCGACCCGTTAGCGAGACCTTGCCGTCCTTCGTACCGGTTAACGCCAACGTGTGATTATTAATCTTGCGATACGAACGCATGTCTGACGTCGCGTCGCCGGTTACCGCATAGGACTTGCCATCGAACTTGCCGGTCCACTCGTTATGTGTCGCACCGCCCGCGGCATCGACGCCATCCACTATGACTTTGACATCGTCACCCGCGGCCTCGTAGACCACGGTGGTGTTCTTCGCGGCTCCCGCGTGGAACTTTGACTTTGCCTCATTAAGTTTCCAGGTGCCCATGTGCGGATTCTGGGCCGAGCAGACGGTCGCGCTGGCGAACAACGTCGCCAGAGTAAGCAGGATCACTCTTCCTTTCATAACTCCTCCTCATTAAGTTGCAGAATGATAAGACAGCTGTGGTGCGTGCAGATTCTATTACCAGGTGGTCCCTTTGGCAACTCGATTGAAAGCGGAGTTGGCTTTTACCGTCGCAATGAAGTCAGTACCACCAGGCGGTAGCCGGTGGGCCGATGCGTTAGCAAGTAGCCTCTCATAGCAATGAGCCTAGACGGCGGTACACTGACTCCTGTCTTCTGACTTCTGGCTTCTTTCTAGTATCCCCGTAGTCCGCAATCAGTGCGTCTGCTGTGAAGTAGAAAGTTAAGTAGACAACGTCACCACCAAAGTTCGCTTGTAGTGACTCATCCGCGCGAGTTTTGCGCCGAGCTGCACCGTGCCTCTCTTGCTAATGTCTTCACTCGCAATAAAGGTCAGCTCCGAAACCGGCGACTTTGCCACTGGCGGCACTCTGGGAATCACGGGAAGGTGATTGCGTAGGCCTGGGGTCAGAAACGCATTGACGTCTGCCGCGTGATCTGCCGTGAGTTCGCCGCTGAACAATGCAGTGATGAATGCTCTCACCTTCGCAGTGAGCTCCGGCCGCGTGTCCGCTTGGGGTTTCATCCGGTTGGGCGCTAGCAACTCAGCATCGTAGAAGCCGATGACGCCGAACGCTACACGCAACGGATTGGCTTCGTGTTGATTCGTGAGCACGATAACCGTTAGCCGCTTCGCATCGATTCTTCCCATGAAAGAGGAGAAGCCTGTAATGAAACTTCCACCGTGACTGATTCGCTGGTAACCATTATAGGGCCCGAGGGCCCAGCCAAGTCCGGCAGTTTGGGCTGGAAACGCAGCCGCCTGCTGGCCATTGGAAAGCATCGCTGGTTTCCACATTTCTTCCAGACTCGCTTGCTTCCATAGGCCTTCCGACGAAAGAGCGATGTGCCACTTCGCGAGGTCGCCTGCAGTTGTAAGTACGCCGACGTCGGCTCCCTCGCTGAAGGTTTGTCCCGTGTACCCGCCGTTGCGCAGCGCGCCATCCTGCCAACCGTAGCCTGCAGCGCGATTCGGAATGATGTCCGCGAGACTGATGACGTGTGTTCTTGTCATTCCGAGCGGCGCGAAGATCCGTTCGTGCAAAAATTTCGGGTAGGGTTGGCCTGTCACCTTCTTAATAATCAGGCCCAGTATCGTGAAGCCTGTACTGCTGTAGGCCCATTGCGAACCGGGCTTAAAGTTCAGGCCCGAATCGATAATGGCTTTCATGTATTCGTCGTCGCTGTATTCCAGTTTGCGATCGAGATTAGCGATGGGAAAGAAGGGATAGTCGTGGAAGTGATCTTTGATTCCCGAAGTGTGACCCAAGAGGTGCCGCACTGTGATCGGTTGCCAGCTCTCCGGCAGCCCAGCGAAGTATTTGCTGATCGGATCGTCAAGCTTGATCTTGCCGTCCTGCACGAGGAGCATGAGGGCGCTCGCTGTGATCGACTTCGTCATGGAGGCAATCGCAAATTCCGTGTCGTTAGTTGCAGGGACATTAAGTTCGACGTTGGCGAGCCCATACGTTTGATCCTTAACAACAAGGCCATTGCGGATGACGCAGAGTGAAACGCCTGGAATGTGCTGTTCAGCCATCTCTGCTTTGATATAGGCATCGACGTCGTCAGCACGAGCGGTTGAGCAGAAAGGAAGGACGAGAAGGGGAGCAAGTATGACTGAGCGGAAATGCGACAGACTACGGTCTTTGGCGTTCATGTGAATTAAGTAAGAGAAGGATTAGATCCAAAAAGACATCGCCGCTAGCCCTCCCGGCGCATTCGATAGACGAACATCAAACCGCATTCATCAGTCATCAATCGACTAATTTCCCTTGGCCATTTTGATGATGCTCGCCGCAGCGGTAGTTAAGCCCGAGATTATTCCCACTGCTGAAACGGCAACAGCAAGCAACTTCTCGTGTCTGACGTACCATGGCGATAACCGGTTTGTTAGTTTTTCGAGAAGTTGAACGACATTCATGATCGCCGCCTGCCGCACATCTCCTTCATTCGCTACCTGAAACTCGTTCACCATGATCGCGAGTGATGTCGCAAGGATCCGATCGTCCAACCGTTGGACTTTTCTAATCAAACTATCGACTTCGATTGCGAGACTGGCGCCGAGATTGTTGCGCGACTTGCTCGACAGTAATAGATTGCCCGACTCAATTTCTACTTCGCTGCGTCGTGTTTTGATGATGGCTCGCAACGACTTCGCAAGCATGACCCCGCAGAGAGCATAGAGAACTCCGACGAGAATCCCCACTACCTGATAGCGCGCGCCAAATGTGAACCAGGCCAGCGTCGCCACAATCGCCAGCATGATCGCAAGGGGCGTCGCTCCCGGTGCTCTTAGAAGCGATGCTGCGGGCTTCAGTGTGGGCTCAATTGGTCGTTGGAAAGATTGAGAGGGATACGTTTCAACTGAATTGAGAAACTGGTTCAGCTCCGCGATGACCGTTCCGGCAGTTTGGGGTCTATCTTCAGGCGCAACGCTGAGCGATCTCTTGATGAATGATATCAGTGCTTCGGGCACTGGTCTGTCCACGGGAATATCCAGTTCGCCGCTAAACTTCTGGCGTATTACCGAAGGCAATGAGTCGCCGCCAAACGGCACACGGCCGTAAATCATCTCGTAGAGCGTCACGCCGAGACTGTAAATATCGCTGGCCGGCGATTGCTCCTCAGCTTGAATCTGTTCGGGCGCCATATAGTAGGGCGTACCAAAAAATTCACCGACTGTGGTAACGCCCGACTCAACCTGGAGTTTACCGACGATGCCGAAGTCGAGCAGCTTGGCATCGTCCGGGTTGCCGGGAATGATGATGTTACTGGGCTTGACGTCGCGATTGATGATGCCGTGATCGTGGAGCGTCTTTAGTCCTCGGGCTATTGCAATCGCGACTCGGACGGAGAAGTTAAGCTCAAGCGATCCTGACTGCTGTATCAGTTCATGGACAGTCTTACCGTCCACATACTCTCTCACGATGAAGGTACGGCCTTCAGGCGTAACACCTCTATCGAATAGCTGAACGATGTGCGGGTCTCTCACGCGCGCGAGTGTCTGTATTTCTCTTAAGAACGCGCTTCGTTCGCCCGTACTCTCTTGACTATTTGCAAGCTTGACGACGACCTTAGATCCTAACGCGAGACTTTCAGAGAGATAGACTGTTCCAAACGCGCCGGAGCCGAGCTTCTCCAGAAGCCGGTACCTGCCGTCGATGATTTGGTCGATCTTAGGATCCATCTTTGAGTTAGCCTGGAGCCGTGTTTGAGTGTGAAGGTCGCCCGCGTGCGCCTTGTATCACGCTTGCCGCGAAGCTGTCGAGATTGTGTTGGAGTGAGCCGGCGAAGTCCCGACGCGTCTCGAGCGTCAGGGTTTTGGATTAAGCTCTCCTCGAACACCCCCAATCGGTGTCGCGCTGCGCTCGCCACCGCACTCCAAAATGCGCCGGGCACTCTTGTATTACTTCCGTTTGGAAACGTACTCGCCTGAAGGGTCGATCTGTTTTGCTTGGGCTTAGGAACAAATGAAGTCAGCAGTCGCTAATGAGATGTTGATATGGCGAGACCGCTTACGAGGTCAGGATCGTAGTCGAAAGAGGAAGTGGGCGTCTACATTTGGTAGGGGGTCAAGATGCCAACTTGGTTTACCACAAGACGGCATCCAGCGATAAGAGTGCGGGGGGGGCAAGGCCGCATTCCTGATCTCAAGACGGTCGCTCTGGTCGCACGCTCTCTGGATTGAAAGCCTTTCGACTCGGTCTTCACTTCAACTTTGACAGCTGGAGGTTAGGAAGGCGGGCTTGCCCCCGCTCTTTCCCCCTTAGAGCGACCCAAGTCTAGTACTCAGCGTGCCGCACGCAAATCGATCCTCTTGTTTTCTCCGTAGTCCGCAGATTCACCTTTGACGATTGCAGAAACGAAACTCACAACTTGCGCCACCTTGCTAGAGGGCGCGTCCCAGTACTCAGCCTTCTCGATCTTCAAACGCAGCAAAGCGATGTCGGGATCGTCGGTGCCTTTCGGAAACCAGGCTTTGAGTTCCGGCTTCCATAGCTCTTTGATCTGCTGCTTGTCGGTCACGAGTTCGGCATTGCCGGTAATAGAGATATAGTTGTTGTCATCCGGCTTCGCAAAACTCACGTTGCACTTTGGTATCCTGCTCAACTCTGAAACTTTGTGCGAGCTGGCATTGGTGAAAAACCACAAATTGCCTTGCTGATCCACCTCGCTATTAAGTGACATCGGACGACTATGTAAATCATCATTCTCATCAACCGTTGTCAACATACAAAAGTCGATCTCTTTAAGCATCTCTACTAACTTTTGATAATCAGCAGATTTGTCCTCATTCTCTTTCATGCACGCCCTCCTTGAGCCTAAGTCATAATTTATTGCGCTCCGCATAGTCCTTTCCGGACTACCTCCGTTTTTCACGATTATCAAGAATAAAATTCACGGATAGATGTCGAGCGTGAGTCGAATCTCTAAACGTGCTTCGGAGATTTGGGAGCAGAGTGCGGCTTTCGATTCGACGTCTGCAAATTCGCCACACGTGCAGCAAGCGTTTCAGCGCCCATCTTCCCAGTTG
The DNA here is from genome assembly GCA_040005515.1 of bacterium. Classification (GTDB taxonomy): domain Bacteria; phylum Acidobacteriota; class Blastocatellia; order Pyrinomonadales; family Pyrinomonadaceae; genus PSRF01. The sequence continues at coordinate 49,261 of JBDTYQ010000013.1, read as the reverse complement.
CAGACGCAAACGACGCGGTTGGGCCGTTCCAGCGCAGCTCCTCGATCTTCTTAAAGAGTGGCGCGTCGGTCCGTAGCGTGGCGAGGTTCTTGAAAAGGAGAGCAGCCTCCAGTCGTTCGCCCAGGATGTCGGCGGGGAAGTCTTCAAGTGCGCCGTAACGATTGATCAGACTTGCAGCTGTCTTAGTTCCCAGTCCAGCAATTCCGGGATAACCATCGGCGGCATCACCGACTAGAGCGAGATAGTCCGGAATGTGTTTTGGCAGGACGCCATACTTTGCGCGTATCCCTTGTTCATCCCTGATTTGTCCGCTTCGTCGATCAATCTGTACGACGCGTTCTCCGACGACGCATTGCGCGAGATCCTTGTCCGGAGTCCAGATGCACACCTTCTGCACTCGCCTGTCTTGGGCGGCAAGGTGAGCTCCGGACGCGAGGGCGTCGTCGGCCTCGTACTCGACCATTGGCCAAACAGCGACGCCCATCGCGCTCAGTGCTTCCTCGAGCGGGACAAATTGCGAACGCAGGACGGGCTCGATTCCGGCTCCGGTCTTGTATCCCGCCCAGAGGCCGTTGCGAAACGATTCGATGACGTGATCGGTTGCCACGCCGATGTGCGTAGCGCCGTCCTCGATCATCTTCACGAGCATGTTAAGGACGCCCGTGACCGCTCCAAAAGGCGGATCGGTTTTCTTGAAGCGTCGCAGGCCGTAGAAGTGCCGGAAGAGTTCATACGTTCCGTCGACGAGATGGACGATGATTGAGCTATCAGATTCTGTAGGTGGCTTCATTTTCATTCGCGTTCATTATCTCAAACATGTCCGACTACGGCGATTGCACGTGAAGGGCGAAGGCAAGGCGGGGCTTTTTACTCGGAGTGCGGGCGTCTCGCCCGCCGGTGGAATGTCCTCATGCAAGGACAGCTTGGTTCACTCGTTGAGTGAACGTGCGGCTTGAAGCGGCGACACGCCCGCGTCCCATGAAAGGTCCTGTGCGATTACTTCGCCCTACTTTGTCCGAACGCTGCACAGTATGATGACTCAAACAACATCCAGATAAGGAGACGGCAATGAAACTAACAGAGTATCTGGCGGCCGAGTTGGACCGCGAGGTTGAGCGTTCGCGTTATGCTCTCAAGAACGTGCCCGAAGCCAAGTACGATTGGAAGCCCCATGAGAAGTCGATGATCTTTGGATATCTCGTCAACATGGTCGCGACGATTCCGATGTGGATCTCGATGCAGGTCAAGCAGGAGGAACTGGATGTCGCGCCTGCGGAAGGTTCGAGCATGGAACATGAACGCCTGGACACGAGCGCAGAGCTGATCGAAGCTCTCGATAAAGCTGCAGCAAGCGCGCGCGAGGCGCTCAAGCAGACGACTGATGAACATTTGATGACCAACTGGCGGTTACTAGCGCGAGGTCAGGTAGTGATGGAAGCGCCGCGCTATGAAATGATCCAGGACACAATAAATCACTGGTCACATCACCGGGGACAAATGACCGTTTACCTTCGCCTGATGGGCGCGAAAGTTCCAGCCATTTATGGACCGTCGGCTGACGATAAAGAGTTTCGGTAGAAAATGGGTTAAGTGATTCGCTTGGCCACGACATCACACAAAGGATCCCAGCTGGCGCCATCTTTCGAGATGTCCCACCTGGCCCTAAACGTATTGCCGTCGTCGCCAAAGACGATTGTCGCGCGCTCCCATGCGCCTGTGAATGTCCAGGTGCAATCGTGCACTGACGCCTGGTAAACACGAAAGTTGCCACCACTGTCGAAGGCGTGGATTGAGTACGCATTACTCGCCTCGTCGTACCCGAAAATCCACATGTGCTTGGCCGGCGCACCGTCGTCAATTTGCAGATGGCCGTTGTTAATCAGAAAAAACCCGCCGGGGAACCACTCGTAAGAGTCTTCGGTGATCATTCTGCCAAACTCGGGCATGCTGGTTCCTTCCGCCTTCCACTTGCCAATGAACATTTCCAGTCGCTTCAACTCAGGCGCGGGTTCGTCTGGCTGACTTTGAATCTGCAGGACGCGACTCGGAGCAGTTGCGTTATCCGTTATCTGTGAGGCGGTAGAGTACTGTGTCACGCTCATTTCTCCTTCCAGAATTTATTTTCTTATAAAACGAACTACGCTCTACGCATTCTTGGACGCTTTTTCTTCATCCCACTTGAGGGCGAGTTTCGCAGCTTCGAGTCGCTTAGGTTCCACGCGCGCTCGTTGATCTTCAGCACGCTGCCTCAGGCGCTGATAATCGGCGATTCTTAGTTGCGGCGTGCCTTCCGCAGCGGCCGACAAAGACATCCAGAGCGACCTCTTGCCTTCAATCCCGAGCGACAACGCCTCAAGGGATTCAAACTGTCGCAGCTCTCCCCGCGTTGGATCGTCCATCCGTAGTTTGAGTTCGGTAAACCTTTCCGTCACCCAGGCGGAGACCTTGCGCGTCCTGCTCTCGGAAATGTCGAGACGTTGCATGATCCCTTTGAGATCCTGAACGTCCTCTTCAACTTCTACTCGCAGCCCGGCGACAAAGGCGGCGATCGGTTTGCCGGCGAAAACTGACTCGAGGTTTTCCATCAGCTCTAGAGCGACCACCGATCCTGCGAGGTGATCGTTCAAGTAAGTTGCTATGTGATCGTTAGCCATCGCATTTTCTCCCCACCAAAATCTATCGACTGTTAAGGAAGCCCGCTGCGACCCATTGAATATCTTGCGCTGGAAGTATACGGATGAAGTAGGACAATGACCGAAAGCAACAGGAAAAGAATAATTTTGGCAGTGATCTTCGCACGAGATTGGTAAGGTGATTTTGACCCCCGCAATTGCCGAAGCCTGAGTCATGGTAGAAGAATGCTGAAGAGGGGTAGTGCAAGAACGCCAAGCAACCTGAGACAGCGGCGTGAAAGAGGAGTGTCTGCTCAAGAGCGAAGGCAAGACCGCCTTCCCAACCTCGAGACTATTGGTCTTGTTCAATGGCGCTACGCTTGAAATCCCTTCGGCGCTGTTGTCAGTCAAAATTCCGATCAGCTCAAGGTCAGGAAGCGGGCCCGCCCCCGCTCTTTTTACGCAGCCTATTTCAGTGGACTCGATCCACTTAATGCTTGCGGCATGTCTGCGACCGTGTAAATCAAGACTGCAACTGCGGCGACGCAATGCGCCAGATCCTGTGGATCGACCTTGTCCAGGGTGTCAGCCTGTGTGTGATGAATGTCGAAGTAATGTGTGCCGTCAACGTCGAGACTCGCGCCGACAACACCATCTCGCATCATCGGGCCGATGTCCGCGCCACCGCCGTTAGCACCAATGCGGTCGGCGCGAATTCCCGACAACAGCTTTGCTATCTCTATGAAATTAGCGCGGGCCTGTGGAGGAGCAGTGGCAGCGAGCCCGAATCCCTGCGGACGATACCCACCTGAATCAGACTCAATGACGAGTACATGTTTTGACAGCTCAGCGCGATGCGCGTCTCGATAGGCGTTCCCGCCTCGCAATCCGTTCTCTTCGTTTGTCCAGAGCACAACTCGGATGGTCCGGCGCGGCTTCAACCCGAGCTCCTTCAGTAGTCGCACCGCGTCCCAGGAGATGATGGCGCCGGCGCCATCGTCGTGCGCACCCTGTCCCACGTCCCATGAATCAAAGTGGCCGCTGACTAGAACTACTTCGTCCGGGTTCTCTGAACCCTTGATCTCGGCAACAACATTGGCCGACTCGGCGTCGGGCAAGAACTTCGCTTCCATCTTCACACGCAACGTTGGATGGTCACCACGGTCCTGCATTCGCTGCAGCAGTTCGGCGCCTTCAATCGTGATCGCTGCAGTGGGAATCTTTGGGAGCTTCTCGTCGTAAGTCATTGCTCCGGTATGTGGAGTCTGCAGACTAACTGGAGTAATCGAGCGCACAAGAGCAGCGACTGCGCCGTAGCGAGCGGCGCGAGAGGCGCCCGATTGCCGATACTTGACCGTTTCACCGTAACTAACAAACGGCGCGTTATAGACAACGATCTTCCCGCGCACCTGTTCACCCAGTATTTCGAGTTCATCGAAGTTGCGCACAACCACCGCCTCGCCGGCAATTCCTGCGATCGGAGTGGCAACGCTGTTGCCCAACCCGAGCATGCTCAAATGTCTTGAGAAGGGGCTAGTGATCTCAAGGCTCTCTTCGCCGCGCACCCAATGGGGCACCATTACTTTTTCGGCGTGGACATTGTCCAATCCGTCGGCCCGCATCTCCGTGAGTGCCCATTGAATCGCGTGCTCCAGATTCGGCGAGCCGCTTAGGCGATTGCCGATGTGATCGGTCAAGTGACCGAGCCTCGCATAAGCCCTGTTACTTGTCAGTGCAGTACCGATGATCCGTCCGGCCGTCGCGCGATAGTCGCTAATCCTCACGGTGGGTGGTGGCAGCATGGGCGTCGGCGTGGGTGTCGACGAAGGAGTAGGGGAAGGCGAAGCTTGCGTCGCTGGTGTCTGAAGCGTCGCAATTTTCTCTTGGTCGCCAGCTGAAGAGCCTGGTTGCAACAGAGTTGGGAAATAGATCAAGACAGAGATGAGAGCCAGCGATTGTAAGTGACGCACGTGAAGATTGCCTCCTGACTGGTTTATTACAGTGTTCCCGGTGAATGATGATCAAAATGAGGTGGGCGTTGAATGATCATTAATGCTTCAATCCCTTCATTATCGCCGCATGCCCTGCGAGTATTGCTTTCGTCTGTTCGGGGTCGGGAACGAGTGACCAGTTGTCGTGATCCCACGTGCCGCCGAGGATGATGCCGTCGTGGCGCGGAAACATGTAGCCGCCTCCGCTGAGGTAACAGTAGTCGACTTCCGGTTGCGGCAGAAGTACTTCCAATTGTCCTCGCACAGGAATCAACTCATTGTCGCCAAACAATGCTCGAGCGCCCAGTCCGGTGCAATTGAAAATGATTGACTCAGGAAGTTGGGCGAGCTCATCTCGACTACGAAATTCCTGCGTCACCACTTTACCCCCGGCGATATAGAAGTCGCGTAACACAGCGTTCAGGTAGATGTTCGGTTCGATCATCATCGTGTTGAATTGCCGTGTGAAAGGGAAGTCAAAGTAGCGGTCTGGATCCCGATGAATTTCTGTTTGCGGATAGAGATCAGCGCCGCCCAGGAGTTCGCGTGACAGGGTTTCTTCGTTGCGAATCAGTTCAAAGGTCTCGATCCAGTGCACTCCGTATTCAGGGCCAACGAGAGTTTGAAAAGCCCTGTTGGAGATCTGACATGCGCGCCGGTACTGCTCAGCAAATTGCGTTGTCGCCTGCTGTGGATCAAAAGCTGACGAGGGATACCAGAAGGCCCCGGAGAGGTTTGACGTCGTTTCCGGCGGCAAGTCCTTCGCGTAGATGGTGACGACGGGCACAGGACCCGGACCGTTTTGAAAGTGGCGTTGCAAAAGGCGCGCGGTCGAGAGTCCACTAACCCCGCAGCCGAGCACGGCGAAGCGCCGAGGGTTATCCTTCAAAGTTCGTCGTGCCTTCCGGCTACCCTTCGGCGCAGGATTTGTCTGAATAAAATCCCGAGTAAGATCCAGCGCGAGGCTTGCGGTTCCCCATGACAGTGTGACACCCGCGCCACCGTGCCCGTAGTTATGCACCAGGAGTTTTTCGCCGAGCCGTTCCCCGGACACTACAAATCCTAAGGAGCGATACGGTCTGAGACCTACAGTCTCGCGGATGATCCGATCGCGGGTTACCTTGACGGGAGCGAAGTTTCTGTCGGTAGTAACTGGAAAGACAAACGGAGAGGACTGCACCGAACGCGTTGCCATGAGCAGTGCGCTAGTCGCGAGTGCCCCACGAAGAAAACCGCGGCGATCGATTGGGATTGTTCGCTGCTCGATCATTGACTGTATCGTAAAGCGTAAATCCTGAATCGTAAATGTAAATAGGTGCTCGACTCGTGAAGTTGCAAACAACGCGCTATCCTTAACTACGACATGAAGAATCCTGGATGGCGAGTCTGGCTAGTGGTCGTGGCGTTCCTGCTCCTCGTGGCGTTCACTGGACTCTTTGCCGTTCGCACTGTGCGACGTGCGGCTTACTGGCGGCACCACCAGGACGAGCAGATTCGACCATGGATGAGCGTCGGGTACATCGCGCACTCTCATCGCGTGCCGCCGGCAGTACTGCGTCAGGCCCTTGGCTTATCCCCGAAAGGCAATGGACCCGATCGCCGCCCTATCAGAGAGATCGCACGCGAGCAAAATCGTTCGGTCGAAGAAGTGATCAAGATCCTCGAGGATGCCATTGCCGCAGCTCGCCCCACTGAACTACAACCTGGCATTCTCTATCAAGACCCCCCTGCGCCTTCACCATCCGCATCGAAGCGGGGGCCGTCTCGATGAGTGTGACTGATCAAGTGCTGGCCGCACTGTTGACCTACGGGCTGCCGGTGCTCTTTGGAGTCATAGTGATCTGTTCCGCAGGCGTGCCTCTTCCGATCAGCCTGATGCTGGTGGCCGCGGGTTCGTTTGTCGAGCAAGGCGAAATGAAACTGTGGCAGGTAGTCGCGGTCGCCAGCGTTGCGGCAGTCATAGGAGATCACATCGCCTACGGACTGTCCCGTTGGGGAGGCCGTCGGTTCATCAACCGTATCAGTCGCCGCATCGGCGGCGAAAGTAAGATCAAGCGAGCAGAGGCACTTACTAAGCGATGGAGCGGCGGCGGGATTTTTCTTAGTCGCTGGCTGATCACGGCACTGGGACCCTGGGTGAATGTAGCGAGCGGGATTGCGAAGTATCCCTGGCGGCGGTTTCTACTCTGGGATGTGCTCGGCGAAGTAGTCTGGGTGATCCTTTACGTCGGGATCGGATATGTCTTTAGTAATCGCGTCCAGACGATTAGCGAAATACTCAGCAACCTCAATTGGGTGATTGTTGGACTGATCGGTACGATCATTCTCGGCTGGCAACTGATGCGTATTGTTCGTCCGAAACCGGAACCTGATGCCGGTTAATGCTAATGAACACTTCGTTCACCTTGACCGTAAATCCGTTCTACCGCTCTCGATCTCATGATCCAATTGGACATCTCATTAACAATAGCGTAGGGTGACTATCGAACCGAGTTCAGCTTGCTCCGCTCTCAGCTCTTCTGGAATCCCCCAGACCACCTGATAATCCACAGCTCAATTACTAAAACCAGGGCGTCAAACGTTCACCAATCAGTCTGTACCCCAGTCTGAATTGATGAACTAAGAATGCCCTCAAGGAAGATAAGCAGCTTATGAAGATTAATATTACACCGCTACATGATCGCGTGATCGTTAAGCGTATCGATGAAGGCGAGCAAATTCGCGGCGGCATCATCATTCCCGACAGCGCGAAAGAAAAGCCTCAGGAAGGCGAAGTAATCGCAGCAGGGGAAGGGAAGTACAAAGAGGATGGAACGCGCCAGCCGCTCGATGTAAAGCAGGGCGATCGAGTTCTGTTCGGCAAGTACAGCTCGTCGGAAATCAAGATCGACGGTGAAGATCTGCTGATCATGCGCGAGGACGAGATTCTCGGCATCATCACTCGCGCTGGAGCTGCGGCAGGCGGAAAGAAGCGCAAGTAGCTCGCTGTGTAACGCAAACTGTTAGTTTGCGTGCGGGAGATACCTTGCATTCAAAGATTCGCAAGCCTAACAGTTTGCGTTACAAGTTTGACTAGGAGAGAAATAACAGTATGGCAAAGCAAATAGTTCATGGTGAAGAGTCTCGTGCGGCAATCCTGCGTGGCGTCAATCAACTGGCCGACGCGGTGAAGATCACACTCGGTCCCAAGGGCCGCAACGTCGTGCTCAGCCGTCCCTACGGCAGCCCGACGATTACCAAAGACGGTGTGACTGTCGCGAAAGAGATCGACCTCAAAGACGCAATGGAAAATATGGGCGCGCAGATGGTGCGCGAGGTTGCTTCCAAGACCAGCGACGTGGCCGGCGATGGCACAACCACAGCAACCGTTCTGGCTCAGGCAATCTACCGCGAAGGTGTTAAGACCGTCGCTGCGGGTGCGAACCCGATGGCATTAAAACGCGGTATTGATAAAGCAGTCGAGCGCGCAACAGCCGCGATCAAGAAGCTTTCAAAGCCGGTCGCAGGAGACATGATTGCTCAGGTCGGTACGATTTCGGCCAACGGCGACGCAACCATCGGCGAGTTGATTGCCGAAGCGATGGCTAAGGTCGGAAAAGACGGCGTGATCACTGTTGAAGACGCGAAGACCATGGAGACGGATCTCGAATTCGTCGAAGGGATGCAGTTCGATCGCGGCTACTTGTCGCCATACTTCGTCACTGACGCCGATAAGATGGAAGCCGTACTCGAGAACCCTGTCATCCTCTTGAGCGAAAAGAAAATTAGTTCGCTGCGAGACTTGCTGCCGATCCTCGAGCAGGTGGCGAAATTGGGTAAGCCGATTCTAATTATTGCTGAAGATGTTGAAGGCGAAGCGCTCGCGACTCTCGTCGTCAACAAACTGCGCGGCACGATCAACGTCGCTGCGGTTAAGGCGCCGGGATTCGGCGATCGACGCAAGGAGCTCTTGCAGGACATCGCGATTCTTACTGGTGGCAAAGTCATCAGCGAGGATCTCGGTATCAAACTTGAGAACGTGAAAGTCGAGGACCTGGGGCGTGCCAAGAAGGTGACGATCAGCAAAGAGAACACGATCCTCATCGATGGTGCTGGCGACACGGACGAGCTTAAGGCCCGAGTGAAGACGCTGCGTACCCAGATCGAAGAGTCCTCGTCAGACTATGATCGAGAAAAACTTCAGGAACGACTCGCCAAGCTCGTTGGCGGCGTCGCGGTAATCCGCGTCGGCGCAGCGACTGAAACTGAATTGAAGGAAAAGAAAGCCCGCGTGGAAGATGCGATGAACGCGACTCGTGCGGCCGTTGAAGAGGGCATTGTGGCAGGGGGCGGCGTCGCTCTGATTCGTGCTGCAAAGGCCCTCGACAAGTTCACCATCTTCGAGACCGACGAGAACGGTGAGACCAACGGCGATGCAGACGAGCAGATCGGAGTCTCCATCGTGAGACGCGCGCTGGAAGAGCCGCTGCGTCAGATCGTGCAGAACGCCGGCAAAGAAGGCGCTGTGATAGTAGAGAAGGTTCGCGCCAACAAAGACGCTAACTTTGGCTACAACGCAGCCACTGGAACTTTTGAGGATTTGGTTGCAGCAGGGATCATCGATCCCGCCAAGGTCACTCGTTGCGCGTTGCAAAACGCCGCTTCGATTGCGGGCCTGATGCTGACAACGGAAGCCCTTATTTCTGAGCTACAGGAAGATGAGAAGCCACGGGCAATGCCCGGCGGCATGGATATGTAATCCCAACGTCCCTTAGCAAATTGGGAAGCCGCCATGTCAGCATGCAGCTTCTGTTAACTCGCCAAAGGTGGTGAGACACCCCACAAGGGGAAAAGGTAAGTAACTATGACCATGAAACTTTATGTTGGAAATCTCTCGTTCGATACTTCGAGCAACGACCTGCAGACTCTGTTCGCGCAAGCGGGCACAGTCGAAAGCGTCTCACTAATTGAAGATCGCGAAACAGGTCGCTCACGCGGCTTCGGATTCGTTGAAATGTCTTCGAAAGAAGAAGGCGCAGCAGCGATTGAGAAGTTCAACGGCACCGACCTCGGTGGACGTGCGCTGAACGTGAACGAAGCCAAGCCCCGCGAAGATCGCGGTGGTGGCGGTGGCGGCGGCCGCAACGGTTCGCGCTACTAGTTCGCTGGTAACAGAAAGATGAGAAAGCCCCCGGTGGACATTCCGCCGGGGGCTTTCTCGTCTGTTTAAGGTTAATTGTAAACGTGTGAGTTCGCTACCCCAGCGTCTTAGCAACCTCGATGATCTGCTCAGGACGCGCGCGGACCCAGTAGTTCTCAGTCAGGTTCACCCACCGCACAGTCCCATTGGAATCGATCAGGAACTCCGCGGGCCGGGCAATGTCCTGCCCATTAATTCCTGCACCCACATGAACCAAGTCGTAGCGGCGAATCGTTTCGGCTTTCGGATCCGAAAGAAACGGGAAGGTGTAACCGGCTTGCTCCCTCAGATTCCGCGAGACTTCCGGCGCGTCGACGCTGATGGCAACTGGACGAATCCCAGCCTCTTCAAGCTTGCCTAAACTGCTTTGGATGCTCCGCAACTCGGAGTTGCAGGAAGGTCACCAATAACCCCGGTAAAAAATCAGCAGCACGCCCTTCGGAGGTGAAGCCTTAATGGGAGCTGCAACCAACTGAGAGAGTGAGACCGGCTTGCCATCGGAATCGGACATGATGAAGTCCGGCGCCTTCTGTCCTACTTGCGGAGCTGCTTGAGAAGCGGGAAGGCGCCTCGCAGCCACAAACGCGACCAGGATGAAGAGCGCGAGGACTCCGGCGCTCAGAGCAGTCAGAGTAATTCCGGCAACCTTCGAAAGTTTTGGACGCGGGCGATCACGACGAAATGCGCGCCGCAGGCCCAGCAGCACCAACACACCTGCCATGAGGAAAAGCAGCAGATTGACCCACGGAAAATCGCGCGTTGCGGGAAAGCGGACAAACAGGGTCGGGTAGCTGATGAAGGCTGAGAGACTAAGGAGGAAGCCAGCCCATAGTGGCCAGTTCAATCGTCGGATGTTCATAAGAGATCTTTCCCGGCTTTGCGAAATTTTGCGGCGCTCATAGGTCTACGAGTGTCTTGAATCCACCATAAACCATCTGCTTAACGTCAAAAGGCATCGGACCCTTTTCCATCATCTTCGCCATGCGCGGATCCTTCATCACTTTCGCGTTAACTTTGTCTCGATGCGCACGCGACTTGAAGACGATGAACGAAATGACCACCATCTCGCCGGGCTTCGTCTTAACTGCCTTGGTGAAGGGGAGTCCGAACTTCACCTCGAGATCGTCACCCGCCGCCTCGATGTACTGGAGCGCGCCGTGCTCGCGCCAGATCTTGCCGGCCAGCTGGGCCATTGAGCGGTAAGCCGCGATGTTTTTTTCTGGTACTGGTAAGACAAAGCCGTCGACATATCTCATGGATTTTCCTCTCTGATCTGCTTTAGTTGTTTGTTGCTGGCTAGGTTTTTGAGCGTTCGCTCTGTGGTGCCAGGCGCGTACGACCATAGGCTACAAAAGCCAAAAGCAATCCTGTGACAAGAGCCGGAAGCGCCGCCATGAATCCATCGCCCATGATACTGATCACCACAGCACCGATCATGATGATCAGCAAGCCTACTGCCGCCAGGGGTGTCAGCCATGGCTTGATCCGGAGAAGCCCGGGCAAGATTAGCCCGAGTCCACCTAACACTTCGAAGACCCCGATGGCACGCAGAAGCATGCCCGGGAGATGCACCTGGTTAGGCGAGCCCATCTTCTCCAGCACGTCAGGCGGTATTACGAGTTTCGTTCCCCCGGCGAAAAGAAAGAGCAGGGCAAGCAGTATCTGAATGATCCAGAGTAGGTAGGTCATGATTGTTCCTCGCTACGATTGTCGTGATAAATCTATTTGTGGCGCGCTTACTGCCGCACGGGCAGCAGCACCCGCATACGCGCGTCGCGAAAGTAAAGTCCGCCCCAGAGGAGTATCCCAAAGACAACTGGGAAGAGGATCGCAAACCAACCCGCTCTCACGCGGACGTGCGTGGCGACTGCGCCGCCTAGATATCCGGTCAATAGTATCGCTCCCAGGATCGCCGTGCTGGGAATGAGATACAAGATGGTGCTTGCAAGCAGAACGATCCCCAGTCCTACAATCACACTTTCCGGATACCCGAGCCCTACTGTCGCCTCTACTACAGGAGCAGGTTTGATCAGTTTCATCACGGCGTCGACGAGCAAAAAGAGCGCAGGCAACCAGCTCATGATACGTCCGGTCCAAATCATTCCCTTCGAAGTGGGCTCAGTCTTTAGATTCGGTTCCAACCGAGTTCCTCCAGATATGCGATGCCTCTTATTCTCCTCCGTCTCAGGCAGGGTCCTGATAGAGTCCTAATACATTCCCTGCCGGATCACTAAAGCGAGCCGTGATTTCCGGAGCATCAACTCCGATGGGTTGTACCAGCTTGCCGCCCTTAGCGATGAGCAGGTCGATCGTCTTCGCGACGCTTTGCACCATGATGTAAACCATCAGTCCCGGCGCTAACGCTGGTTTTCGACCGAGGATCCACGTGCCACTTACCTGGCCCACGCCATCGTCAAACGCAACGGCTCCATCCCCGCGTTTTCTGAGGGTCCAACCGAATACATATCTGTAGAACGAGGAAGACTGCTCGATATCGACGGCCGGAATTTCGATGTAACAGACCTTACCGTTTCCAAGTGTGGGACCTTTGGTGTTTGTCATCGCGATAGTTTGCCCTACAGATAAGTTGCTCGCAAACAGATTCCGTGGTCCGGTGGCCAAGCGCCTTGAGTTTTGCAGACCCTTTGGTCACCCACCGCACATTTTATCTAGTTCCCGTCGTACGCCTTCTGCAAAAGAGCAATGTCCATCTTGGTCATCTTCAGCATCGCCTCCATGACCCTCTTGGATTTTTGCGGATCCCCATCCTTCATCATCTGACCGAGAACGGTCGGTACGACTTGCCATGACAAGCCGTATTTGTCTTTAAGCCAGCCGCACTGCGAGGTTTGCCCACCCTCCGACAGCTTTTCCCAGAACTCATCGATTTCATGCTGCGTTTCGCAGTTCACCATGAGCGACACGGCTTCCGTGAACTTGAAATGCGGGCCGCCGTTGAGTGCCATGAATGGCTGCCCGTTAAGCTCGAATTCAACGGTCATTACTGTTCCGGCTGGTCGTCCGGCAGCCGCCGATGCCTCTTCACTGTAGCGAGCGATGCCCTTAACCTTGGAATTCTTGAAAAGCGACACATAAAGGTTGACCGCTTCTTCGGCTTTGTCGTCGAACCATAGGAATGGGATTATATTTTGCATGTTGTCTCCTCAGTTCAGTCTTATGTTTATCTGCTACGTTCGCATTCCACTCTCACATCAGATCGCTCAGGCTATAGCTCAGTCAGTAATATTTGCCTTGCTCGGTTCAGGTGACTGTTGTGGGGAATAGTCGGAGGCGGTAGCTTACTGCCCAGCGCCTTTTGCAAGTTGCTCTGCTTCAGCACGCACTCGATCTTCCTGTTCCCTGAGTTCAGGAGTCATGTCAGCGCCGAAGTCTGCGGACTCAAACACCTGGCGGATCTCAACTTCAGTTTCTTCAAAGGGACTACGTTTGAGCCACTCGATTGCCTCGTTCAAAGATTTCACTTGCCACAGCCAGAAGCCGGCAATGAGCTCCTTGGTTTCGGCGAATGGTCCGTCAATCACGGTCTTCTTTCCGCCGGAGAATTTGATCCGCACGCCTTTTGATGTGGGGTGAAGTCCCTCACCGGCAAGCATCACACCCGCCTTAACGAGCTCTTCGTTGAAGTTTCCCATCCTCGTTAGTATTTCCTGTGAGGGCATGCCGCCCGCTTCCGATTCTTCGTTCGCTTTTACAATAACCATGAAACGCATTTTTGTTCTCCTTCAGAATTGTGTTTGATTGCCGACTCTGGACAATGATCAGTCCAGGGAGGCGGGTAGACCAGTGATTTCCAACACGGGCCGGATTTCGACGGTGCCGAATCGTGCAGGCGGGATCTTTTCGGCGATTCTGATGGCCTCGTCCAGATCCTCCGCGTCGACGAGGTAATAGCCCCCGAGTTGCTCGCGGGTCTCAGCGAAAGGACCATCTGTGACAAGGCGCTTGCCTTCACGTATCCGCACACTGGTCGCAGTCGCCACTGGATGGAGCGGGCTGGCATCCAGATATTGTCCGGTAGTATTGAGATTTTGCGCGAGTTGAGCGGATTCAATGTAGCAATGCTCCCGCTCAGCATCAGTCAACGCCTGTTCATCAAGATAAACCAGCAACATGTATTTCATATTTTTCTCCTTCCACCTGTAAGTCGAACGGGACGCGCCCGGATCGACACTACGAGAAAAGTTTTTTACTATCGGACGTGATTCCGGACTGCAGCGCTGCCCGCAATGATCGCTTCCTGAGCGATCGTATTGCGCCTTCTTATCGTTCTATTCTTTTGAGCTAACACATGTTACCAGAAGCCAGCGCGGCCGTTCAGGCCGTTTACAGTTCCGATTGGGGCCGAATCGTGGCCACTCTAATCCGATCCTTTGGCGACTTTGATGTCGCCGAGGAAGCGGCCCAGGAGGCTTTTACTGCGGCGGTGGATCAGTGGGGCGACACCGGCGTGCCTGACTCACCGAGCGCATGGATCATTCAAACAGCCCGCCATAAGGCGATCGACCGGATTCGTCGCCAATCGCGCTTTCAAGAGAAGGTTGAATCGTATCTCGCATCCGGTTTGATTCCGACGATCGAGGAACCAAACTATGAGATTGACGAGATTCAGGACGATCGACTGCGACTGATTTTCACTTGCTGTCATCCGGCACTCGCGCCCGAGGCACAGGTCGCGCTCACTCTACGGACGCTGGGTGGCTTGGAAACCGAAGAGATTGCTCGTGCTTTCCTGGTCCCGGCTTCGACGATGGCCCAGCGACTTGTTCGCGCCAAGCGCAAGATTCGTGACGCCGGCATTCCTTACTCGGTGCCCGCCTCAAACGAGTTGCCTGAGCGGCTTAACGCTGTGCTGACGGTGATCTATCTGATTTTCAATGAAGGTTATGCGCCAACTCAAGGCCGGGAAATCGTCAGGACCGACTTGTGCGCTGAGGCCATTCGCCTTGCTCGACTGGTAAGGGCCTTGATGGAGCCACAGACCCCGTCAGAGGCGACGGCTTTACTGGCGTTGATGCTGCTTCATGATTCTCGGCGAGATGCTCGGCTCGATGGGGCCGGAGATCTTGTCGTGCTCGAGGAGCAGGATCGGGATCGCTGGCACGGGGATCAGATTGCCGAGGCGCTGCCGCTTGTTGCCGAAGCGCTGCACGGTGGTTCGGGACCTTTTGCTTTGCAGGCAGCGATTGCGGCCGAGCATTGTAAGGCGAGGCGCGCTGAGGATACGAACTGGTCTCGCATCGTGAAGCTCTATGATTTTTTGGAGCTCCGGCAACCTTCTCCGATCGTCTCGCTAAATCGAGCGGTAGCGGTTGCGATGCGCGATGGTCCGGCTGCAGGTCTCTCGCTCGTTGAAGCTCTCGCTGCCTCAGGCGAGCTTGATGGGTATCACTTGCTCCATGCAGCGCGTGCGGATCTGCTGCGTCGTCTAGGATCAAGTGATGAGGCGTTGGTGAGTTACCAGCGTGCCCTTTCTCTTGTCACGAACGAGAGCGAGCGACGATTTCTTGAAAGGCGAGTAGGTGAAGTTCAAACAACAGAGAACCGTATGCACGGTCCGCAGTAGCCTAAACCATTTGCTCTTCACCCGGCTCCTGTGGTCCCTGGGATCCTTACAACCAAGCTATTTGCTTCTGAGTGAGTTGATCGTTGAAGTGGGACTCGCTTGCTGTGCTCAAACCGACCTAGGTTGCTTGGGGAGAACCGAAACGCTCAGCGGATCTAGCACGCGCCTTCACAGCTTCAACCTCTCGATCTCGAGGTGGGGCGTTGGTGACGAGAGATTTCAGCAGCTCGTGCGCTGCCTCAGCTACTTGTTCCACGGCACGATTGAAAGCAGCTTCGTTCGTCTTGGAAGGCTTCGTAAAGCCGCTGAGCTTTCTGACGAACTGGATTGAAGACGCGCGGATCTCTTCATCTGTGGCCGGCGGAGCAAAGTTATGTAGCGTCTTGATGTTTCGACACATGATCGCTGTTACCTCTCAATCGTATTTGGCGCTTGGCTAGTTTGATGCTCAAAGATACATCGAAGATGCAAGACTCAAAAAGCGCAGGACGACGAACACTCTCCGGTTCGGTTCTAAATTTCTAAATTCCACTAGTTAGTCCAGCTGAAACAGCCCATCTGAACCAGGTGTGAAGTCCGCTGCCTCCAGCACCGCATCCAGGTTTAATGCCCCGTAGATGTGGGGGAACAATTGCTCGCCACCCTCAAGGTTCTCATAACGAATGGCTGCAGCGACCCTCTCAGTCTCGATAGATAGCAGCACTAATCCCGTGTGACTGCGAAAGCGAGAGTTGGCAACGTGGACCACCTGCGTCGGTGTTGAGCAATGAATGAATCCCTCGGCGGCAAATGCCTCCGGCCGATAGCTTCCTTGAGCCCTTGCACGCTCCCAGCCTTCGCGTGTCGTAATGTGAAAAATAATTGCCATCGTTCAAACCCGGTCGTTGCAGAGTCTCTAAATGTCGATAGGCCGGCGCGAGCCGACCTATCATAAGACGTTTCTCGTAATTCGAGGAGAATCAACTAGGGCTTGGTTGAAGAAGTAGCCGGTGCCTTAGTCATACCCCGATTTAGAATCATCTTGACTTCGACCCGGCGGTTCTGCGCGCGACCCGCAGCTGTCGAGTTATCAGCGACAGATTCTGTCTTTCCGTAACCCATTGGCGACACGAATCGGCGCAGCGGAATCTTGTGATTCACCGCGAGGTATTGGACCACCGCGTCAGCGCGGTCTCGGCTGAGCCGGAAGTTTTTGGCTTCGCTTCCGGTCGAATCAGTATGTCCGGCGACCTCGATCATGTAGCCCTTGGCAGTCATGGCTTTCGTGGCCAGGTCGTCAAGTTGGCGTCTTGCCTCGGGAGAAAGGACGGCGCTGTTGACCCTGAAGTTCACAGCCACCGACTCCTGTACGTCGTAATCATCAAGAGCCGAAATGCGTTCGTTCGCCGTGTTGGCTTCATTCCTTGCTTCAGCAGCGACAGCGTATAGCTCGTCCATCTGGCCGGCCATCCGCTGCTGATTTTCTTCAACCGGATTAACGCGAGTATCGGTTGTGATCGCAGCCCTCATGTCAGACTCATTGAATCTCACCTTGTCCGCAACGAGCTGGCCCTGCTCGTCACCACGTCCTTCCACCTCAACAATCAAACCGCGAATGATGTCGGTGACCGGATACTTTTTGCCGCCGCGGAGAAATCCTCCGTAAGTTTTGATGCTCGTATCGTCAGTGAGGAGGACTTGATAATCGGTACGATTGCGATCGCGTATGGTGAAGGTGTCTGAATCACGTCCGATCACGACGCCCTTGAATTTCATTTTGGCTCCGTTGGGGATGGAGCTTACGTTTCTGGTGCGCGTCTTGGTGGTTTGCGGGCCGGAGACCTGTGCTGAGCTGAGAGAGGCCATTGCCAACATCAGAACCAAGGTGCAGAGAAGGGCAAAGGATCGAGGGTTTCTGAGTTTATTCATGCGCATAGTTCAACTCCTTCAACGTTTAGATTGAATGCACGAGCATTCCAGTATTTATATGTCGGGTGATGGACCTGATGGGGGCAGGAGAAAAAAGCCTAACTAAAATCAAAGCAAAAAGCAAAGAGGCTCGTACTTGAAAGCCAAACGATTACTTTCTGCGCTTAACTGTGACGACAATAGAACCGATAAAACCTAAAACAGACGTAAGCACACCGCGACAAAGAGGGGCAGCGCGCCTCACTGTTGGCAAGAACTTAGTACCGCCCTAACTGCTCAGACCCGAACGCCTGGAACCAGAAGGGATCGCTGAGTCGCGACCGAAAAGCAGACTTGCCGTAGTCGTGAATGATGGCTTCGGTAATTGCAGTGCCGAGTTTGGTCATGCGCTCCGCAAGCCACGGCGGCACGCGGCCACTGTGTTAAAGGAAGATCTGCAACTCCTGAGCGCTTCATTTGATGATTATCGAAGTTTGGTGCCGGGCTGCGATTCGCGGCGAGCGGCGAGTACACAAGACTTAAAACCATTGCGTCGAGTCAAAAGTCATGTGCGAGTCAGATGGGCTCGGACCTGATGAGGTCGTGGCTTCCCGCCGCCGGAGGGGTGCTCTTTACATTTTGGGCGCTCCCCTTTATGCGTCCTATGAATTTCGGGTATTGGACCGGGCGTAGTCCGGTCATTAGGTTGATTGCGGCTGAGAGAGTGTTAGCTTGGTCAGGAGTCGCGTTTTTACCTCCGGCCATTCATCCGAGATGATACTGAAGCAGACAGAATCTCGAATACGTCCATCGGGCATCAACATGTGATTGCGCAGGATGCCATCCTGCTTTGCGCCCAAACGCAGAATCGCGGCGCGCGACTGCTCGTTAAGAACATCCGTAACAAGCTCAACGCGTATGCAGTGCCAATCGTCGAAGGCGAGGGTTAGCAGTAACAGCTTTGCTTCGGTGTTCGCAGCAGTGCGTTGCGCACTAACGCCCAACCAGGTGTAACCGATCGCTGCGGTGCGGTTTTCAATGTCATAGAACCGCGTGCTGCCGACGACTTTCCCGGAATCCTTCTTAACAATGACGAATGCCAATTCCCGCCCTTGTGATTGTGCGGTGAGTGCGGTGTCGATGTACTCGGCAATGGTGGAGGCAGACGGCACGACGGTGACGGTCGATCTCCAAAGCTCGCCATCGGCGGCAGCGGCAACGAGAGCTCCTGCGTGCATGCTTGAGAGTGGCTCAAGTCGCACGAACTGGCCCTCGAGAGTGAGCGGGACGATTTCCAAGTCGGCGCAGTCCTGTAGATCAGGATAGGAAAGTAATGGAGCAGTACGAAGTCTTACCGTCGTCCGATCGCGAACAGGCCTTTCGACGAACGGACATACATCACACGTTCGGACAAGGCGGGCGTAGCCATCAGCATTTCACCCATGGAGTTTGTAGCGACGTGAGTGAAAGTGCGACCGGCGCCCACGACAAGCATCTCTCCGTCCTCATTCGAAAGATAGATCTTGCCGTCCGCTGCGACTGGTGACGCGCTGAAGCCACTGCCGACCA
The DNA here is from genome assembly GCA_040005515.1 of bacterium. Taxonomy (GTDB): domain Bacteria; phylum Acidobacteriota; class Blastocatellia; order Pyrinomonadales; family Pyrinomonadaceae; genus PSRF01. The sequence goes on along the minus strand of JBDTYQ010000013.1, from coordinate 30,439 downwards.
GCGGCAAACGCTGCCGGTAAAGCTCTGCACCAGTTTGAAAGTCGTAAGCGTCGAGCAGACCGTTGTTAGCCAACACATAAAGCACGCCTTTGTAGACGAGCGGGGTTGGCATGTATGAGCCGCGGCCGGTACGGCTCCACGCGACTACGCCGCTAGTCGTCTTGTCTGCGGGAAGAGTCACATCCCCGCGAGCGCCGGCCTTCACGACAAAAATCGGACGTTCGGGTGCGCGGCCGCTGACGATTACAAACATGTCATCAGCGAATACAGGCGTCGGCGCTGTGATCAGTGAGCTTCGACCGAGTCGCCAGAGCTCTTTTCCCGTGCGCGGGTCGTAGCCGCGGATGAAGTTTGAAGCATTCGTAACGAGCTCAGGACCGGCCGAAGTCATTGCTATGGTTGGAGTGCCCCAGGAGGGGATCTCATCGCGATCAGTCTTCCAAACCGTCTTGCCGGTCGCCGCATCGAGCGCGAGCAGGAATGAATCGCTCTGTGTATCGCACTGAAGAATAACAAGGTCGTTCCAGATTACGGGAGAACTCGCCGGGCCCCATTCGTATGTGGGAATGTCGTACGCGCCCAGATCGAGTCTGCCGAGGTCCGCCTTCCAGAGGAAATGTCCTTTGACATCGTAGGCGTAGACGCCTTGTGACCCGAACCAGGCAACAACGATACGTCCGTCAGTCACGGGAGTGGAGTTAGCGTAGGTGGACTTGATGTGGCGTTTGTCAATTGGAACACCTTCACGGGCTACGCGCTCCCAGATGATTTTGCCGTTGCGTTTGTCGACTGAGTAGATCATCCAGCGTTGGCTCGTGCGATCCTGCGAGGCATCTCCATCGCCGTAGAGGCCGGGACGGAAACCCGCGTTCGGATCTGTACTGACTGCACTGGTCACGAAGATCTGATTGCCCCAAACGATCGGACTTGAGTGGGCAAGTCCTGGAATGGGAGTATGCCAAAGAATGTTCTCGCCGGACTTGGCGTCCCAACGATCGGGAAGACTTTGTCGCTCGGAAATTCCAGCAGCCTGCGGTCCGCGGAATGATGGCCAACTTCCAACAGCAGAATTGGCATTAGGTCTTTTGGGAGGCTTTGCTGCAGAAGCGTGAAGTATCTGCCTTACGGGTTTGGTCTTTACTTCACCAGCGGGCGCCCAGGTGCTGTGATCAACGATCATCCGTCGCACAGTGCAATTGTCAGAAACCAGTTCAAAGCCGACGTGACTTCCGTCCCTGCTAATGCGATAGCGACCGGCGCCATTGCAGTTGTCAGGACCGCCAGGCATCGTTATCTCTACCACATCGCCCTCAAGCTTCCAGGTACCTTTCATGGATGGCCAGCGATTGCCTTCCAGTGTGAACGTGCCGGTTGGATCGAATCGCGCGATGAAGACGCCAAACTTGATTGGTTCAGTAGGGAGTTGCACACCGGATTGCTGGGCCGTCGTGACTCTCGAAGCGCAGGCGAAGACAATTCCAATCGCAAACGCGAGCATGAACCCCTTAGTGTGCTTGCAAGTTGCGTAGGTTGTTTTTCGGGTCGTCATTCTGTTCTCCCTGCTCAACGTTCAGACTTCGCGATTACTTGGCCATCAGCTTTTACATCGGTCGCTGTGTAAAGACAGCCTTTGCTATCGAAGGAGTGGATGCTTAGAAGGTGTTGACGAGTTCAAGGAGAGCAGGAAAGTTTCTACTCGTAACTGAGCGCGTCAACGGCATCCTGTCGCGCGGCTCGCAGGGCAGGGTAAAGCGCGCCGACGGTGCCGCCGACTAACCCTACGAGTAGCGAAATAGCAATCCAGCGCGGTTCGATCTCAATCGTCAAAGCAGTAACACGCGTCACTGCAAACCGGGCGGCGAGTGTCAGCAACAATCCAACCGCAACCCCGAGGAAACTCACGAGCAGTGCCTCTTTCTCGATCACCCAGGCGATCGCCGTCTTCGACATGCCGAGGGCTTTGAGGATTCCGATCTGTCGCGTCCGCTCTGTGACAGTCGTATACATCGCCAGCAGGATCACCAGCATGCTAATCGCAGCTGCCACACCGACCACTACTCTGATGAAAACATTCAGCGCGGGAACGCCCGACGCATAAATCTCCGGCAAGTCGCGCGTGAAGATAATCTGGTCGTCAGGGAAGCGCTCCCGGATTCGCGCCGCCACCTCCTCCTGTTGCGCCGGATCTTTGGCGCCGACGAGGATCGCTGACGCGTGACCTTCGCCGCCTTCCTGTTCCTGCATCGTGCGCAAAGGAATCTTGATGCGACCTCCACCAGGAGGTTCATAGACTCCAACGATCTTGAATGGACGCTCGAACAGCACGACGGTTGATCCGATTGTCGCATGCCTTTGCTGTTGCCATACGGGATCGACGATCGCCTGATCCCCTCCAGTTAGCGGTGAGCCCTCCCGCATTCTCAAACCGGTCAAGCGCGCGTAGTCATCGAACTCGATGCCGTCGATCAAACGTGTTCCAAAGCCCGTATCGCTTCGGTCGAGCGCCTGGCCAAGCGGCGTGACTTCTCTTACACCTTCAATGCCGGAGATCTCTTTGGCGCGGGAGACCGGCAGAACAAACTGGGAGGAGCCACCGAACCCGATAGTTCCGGACGAGCGAACCATTATCTCAGCGCCGATGTTGGCCTCACGTCTTCCTCTCTCATGAAGCACACCGTGAGCGAGACCGACAGTAAAAATAATCAGGAGCACGCCGACGGCCGTTCCGAGAATACTGACCGCTGTGCGTGCTGGCCGGTGGGCAATATTTGAGAGTACGAGACTGTCCATAAGTGTTCTTAAACGCGGGCTCCGATCCAGCAGCCGGCCCCAGGCATTCGGCGCAGCTCGCCAGGTCAGTACCAGCAATCCAATCGCTGTCCAGAAAACAATTCCCGCCTTCCGTACCAGGGCTAAAGCTACACCGGTGGCAGCGGCGAAACCAAGCGCCTGCAGAATGATTTCAGTGCCGCCTTCGTAGACACCAATGGTGCCGGGCACAAAGGCGAATGTGAAGTTAATGACCTTAGTGAGCGACTCAATGATGTAGGCCTGCGCGATTTGAGGCGCAAACCCAAGCATCCGTAGCGTGACGTACACTTCTACGACACTCGAGATGTGGGCCAGCAGATTGCAAATAATCATTCCGAAGAATGCAGCAGGATGTTGCCGGTAGAAATCGTATACCTTCGACTCGAGGTTATGGATGTGGTGGCGCCGCTTGACGAAGACCTTGGGACTGAGGCGAAGCAAGGCAAGGCGGTCGATCACCCAGGTCAGGATCATGATGCGACGTTTGGCGGCAAGCGCCGCAGCGAAGATGCCTAACGCCGCTACTGCTGCAATGCCAACCAGCGCGTAATTCACCGGCGGCGGTAGTTGATACGTAAACAGCATTACGCACGCGCCGCTTAACACGAAGAAAACGACAGAGAGGTTGTAGATTAGATTGTCGACAATCAGCGCCGGAACGCCGTATGTAAGAGGCACGCGTTTACGCAGTAGCGCGACCTTGGTAGCTTCTCCCAGAAGCGGACCGGTGAAGGTAAGAAAACTGATGGCCTCGCCTCCAATTCGTGCGGCAAAGGCCTGAGTAAAACTGATTCGCCGATGTTCACTGGGCACTGCCGCCCGCATTGCGATGGTGCGCATCACGTGACGGAGCCCGCTGATTGCGAGTAGAGGAAAGAAGCCGAAGCCGATTCGCTGCAAGGCGTCGAAAATCGGTTGCACGCCGACGCGATTGATTACGTAAACGAGAAGAGCAATGCCGAGGAGAAAAGCGAGAACTTGTAGCCAGATGAATGAACGACGAGAACGGCCGGACGCGGACGCCTCGGCTGGGCCAGTTTCTAATTGGGCGTCCGGTGCGTCGGAATTAAAGCCAGAGGTCATCAGCGAGGCACACTCACTCCCGTAGCTGTCGTTCTTTGTTTCCCATGTGAACCCGATAACATCTCCGAAACGACGCGACCGGGGAAGCGACGGAAACCTTTGTCCCACAAAAGCGGAATAGGATTGTTATCATCCTGTAAATTTCCGGTTAAGGCCAACATGGTCGGCGCGAAGCTGAGACTATCGTAGGGTTCTTCGATTACGGCGCCTTGCGACAACGGTGTCTTATCGCCACCGGCTACCATGAAAGTGGAATGCGTCGAGATTCGGAAGAACGAACCGTGATTGCCGCCGGGATTGAAACCGCGCACATCAAAGTTCCAGTGGTTGTTTGCGACCAGCAGGAGATCGGTCTCGATAAGTTTGCGTTGGCGGTTTAAGAGACGGCGTGCGAGTTGTTCGTCCACGCTAATCCCCACCTCGTCTAAAGATAATCTCGGCAGGGCGTGTCGCCCGAGTTCCTCAGAAAGACCGACAAGTCCGTTCGAGTATTGCGTGCGGTAGAGGGCTTCAAGCCACTCTTGATCGGTGTGCCATCTGTTAAGCCAGGCGTTCCGGTCGTTACCGGACACGAGTAGTTGAGGATCTTCGAAGAGACGCAAAGGCAATCCGTCTTGCCATGGCAGCAACTCAAATGTGACGCGGCCCGCAGCGTCTTGTCTCAGCTGTCTGATCGGCTGATAACGAAAACTAAGCCCGCCGTGGGGCTCGTCCCTTACCAGAATCAGAACTTGTTTGTCTGGCCCGCCATTGACCCAAATCGCATCCCCGCTGAGGCGTCCCTCGTTCAATTGAGAAGCAACCAGGCTTGAGTCGATGCGAGTAGCGATCATGTCGATCGGCCGATTTGACACCCCTGGCTGCACGTTGTTTTTTACCGAGACGCCGAGCAAGAGTGAGAAGTAGTTCACGCGCAGAAAGCTGTTTTGCAAATCGAGCGAGCCATCGGGAGCAACTGCCAATCCACTTGGCGCAGTGCCGACGATATAATTCTGCAACTGGAAAACGCTGTTGCCGTCTCCCATTGCTTCCTTCGCAATCACGTTTTCGATCTTGAGCTTCGTGGGATTAAGGGATTCTTTGCGAAGCGCCAGCAGGCCGGCAAGTGTGCGCGCGTACTCCGTATAACCGCGTTGCTGACTGACCCAGCGTTCGAGTTGCGCGGAGACACGCTTCGCGTCGTCATCATGCCCCAGCACAATCTCTTCACGAGAAAGCTTCTTCGGCAGCGCGGCCACTAGTTTCTGCTGTTCGTCGATCCGGCGTCGCAATGCCTGCAACTCTTCGTTGAGTTCGTCCAGGTCTTCCTGCCAACCGCGACGCCGCGAGTCAAGCGTGTTGAAGAACGTGTTTGTCGCCGCCCGACGAATTGCGGGAGACAGGTCGCCTCGTTGCAGTTGTCGCAGGAGAATGTGAAGCAGATTCAGATCGCTGTCGCGGAGATGAATCGATGAACGTTCGTTGCCGTCGAAATCAAGGAGGGCGGTCGGGTACTCAGTGCTCTGGCCCTTAAGATAGTAGGAGTCGTTTGTTGTGGTCGTGATCAGGGGCACCATGAAGTAGACGCCCTTGATGGCATAGTCCAGGAGCAGGCGGCGTTTTGTAACTACATGATGTCCACCGCCGGCCGGGCTGCCCAACAAATTCACGAGGTTATAGCCTTGGCTATAGAGTTTCTCGTTCGTATTGAACCCATGATCTGAGACGACAACAAACGCGGTCTCCGGACCCATCGAGCTCTTCTGGATTGCGATCCACAAGCGGCCGACCAGCCGATCCAATTCTTTCAGGGCGAAGAGATGAGATTCCCGATCGCGATTGTGATGAGCGACGTGGTCGAAGCCAGTTACGTAGAGATCAAGATAGTGAACGTTTGGATCGTCCAGTTTCTGAGTTAGCTCCCGCTCCATTTCGTCGAAGAACGTGTTGCGCGTCTCCAGTCCTATCGTCCATTCATCAAAAAGATCTCGAGGATTTCTCGCGAAGCGATTTTGCAACGCCGATTTCAACGTCGCGAAGCGCATGCCGCGCTGGTACAACTGAAAACTTATATAGCGCTGCTCATGGGGAAAAGCGTCGAAAAGCAAAGGCAGACCGAGTGAGTCAAGCACCTCCGCGCCTGGCATGTCGATGCGAGCACCTGCGGCGCTTTTGAAGTAAAAGGGAATGAAGTTGAGATAGTCGTAAGTGTGCAACGTGTACCGGTCAAACTCGACGTTGCCTTTGATCTGCAGTTGCTGGCCCGTCTCAATCAGAGACCATGACGGAGCTGACAGACTCATTCCGCGAACGTAAAAGTTTGCGAGGCGCGTGCCGCGCTGATAGAAGACGTTTTCGATCCAGGGCAGCTGACTTTTGCCTGTGCGTGGATCGCGCTCGCGCACAAATTCGTCCAGCAGGTCATAGGGCAGTCCATCTACCTTGAGGATTACAAGGCGTTTGGTTTGCGCGCGACACGATATGGCCGACAGCAATAATGCTGAAACGATCAGTGACACCGAAAGAAGGAGACGAAGGAGTTCGTGACTTGCAGAGCGTCGAGTTCGAAGGTGATTGGTCGGGCTGAGCCGCAACATCGTTAGTACTGTCACGCTCAATTGCTGCCCGCTTTTTCGCGTGAGGCAGCGAGAGGATCAGTCGAAGGCTTGTCCGCGTTCAGGAATGAACCGAGTAATTCCTTACCAGCCGGATCGAGGTGTTTGTCCTGCGAGATCCGCAACAGCTCGTTCTTTGCCTTGCGGGTGTTGATGCTCGAGAGACTCTCGAGACAGGCACGCCTGGTCTCGTGATCTTCGGTGCGCAGGAAGATTGTTGCCGCCGCGCTTGTCGCAGCGGAGTTAGCTTCCTCACCGTGTTCTGCAATGTAGAGCAGCGACCGCATGACCTCATCCAGTTTCCACACGACTTCGATACGCGGAGTTGAAGCCACCTCTCTAAGGAATCGTGTGTGATAAGCGAGACGACGAGAAACGTCCAGGCGCGCTTCCATTTCCGGCTCCATGTCTTCTCGATGCGTGTACCTTCCGAAAGAAAGAAGGTTACCTAACCGGAACATCACCTGCGCGGCCTTGCCGTGTTCCAACGGAACCAATTCTCTGCGCCGGTCACGATCTAGTCTGGCGGACAGGCCGTCTGGTTTCTGAGCGTAGGCCACAAGCGCTTCATACTGTTGCTGCGCGAGTTTTGCCTCAGCCGTCAGGTCGTTCTCCAATGGGTTAAGCGACACCTTTTCCAGTCGCGAGTCGATTAGATCTCGCAGTTCGGGATCGAGGGACTGATTGAGCGCAAGCAGCAGTTTTAGCTGCGAGTAAGTTCGGAGGCGCGAAGGCTGATTGATGTCCATGCCGCGTCTGCCGGTGACGAAATCGAAAACTGTGCGACTCAGGAAGAAAGGCAAATCGCCAAAGCGCGAAAGAGCGAGCACGTTTCGTGTCACGTCCTCTATGACGCGCCGGGACATTTCGCGCTTCTTTGGATTGAGCGCATCACGAAAGTCCACGAGCAGCATGGGGATTTTCGGATTGTCGAGACCGTACAACGCAAGCGGGATCAGCTCAACCGGGTGAGCGCCCGGAGTGTCAGCCGGTACTGGCCGGTTGTCTGAATCGTAATAGCGCGTTTCAACGAAGCCTTTCCAGTTGACCAGCCGTTTATCCGACCAGGGATCGGCGATATTCAGGAAGCGGCTGCTGTAGGGATGACTCTGTTTGGTGGCGAGATCTGTCTTGGTAACCCAGACGAGTGCATGAGTCGCACTACCGTCAGGCATTTGCAGCGGTTCGAAAACAAGCGACTCAGCTTCGGCGCGTTGGCGCAACAGTTCCCAGTTGTGTCCGCGCTCGTCGCGAAGGGTGCTCAACTGCTTTTCGTAAAATGGCCGTAACTGAATGTCGTCTACTAGACCGCCAAACGTTTTGTCAGTGAGCCTGAGTCGTGCCTGAAGCTCTGCCGACTCCGCAGCAGAGAATGCTGATGGTCCTTTTACTGCCTCGTATAGCGCGAGGACCGCAAGGGCCCTGGCAATATGCGACTTACGATAATCGGTGATGCTGCGACGGTACGCGTGGGTGGAAGCCCTCACGGGAGCGCCGTAGGGATCGAGCAAGATGCTTTGAAGCGCCGTCCAGAATATTTTCTGCCAGACCTCACCCTCAGGTTGCGAGAGATCCAGCACCGGTGGAGGTGCTTTACCGGAAGCGGTTTTCTTGTTGCCGACTCGCGAGTAGAGGAAGGGAACTGCGCCGGCGACGCGCTGGCCAAATGTGGGGCGCGTGTAAGTGAGTGGCCACAGGTAACGAAGCCGATCATTCTCCGGATCAATATCGCCGAGGGTGTCGCGTAGGACGCTGACTAGTGGCGTCCACTGCTCGTCTGCTTTGGAATTGAGCCCGTCGAGCCTGGCAAAAATCGTGACTAACTCTGCTCCCCCTGCGACGGGGACTTTCTCGAGGCGGAAGATATCAGCGGGTTTCTTAGCTTGAGCGGCTGGAGGCGGGTCGACAGCGGTTTCCTGACCGTAAGCTAAAAGTTGAGTTGCAGGAGAAACGGCGCAGAGAAGAGACAGAAGTACACAGCAGAGAAAGCTCTTACTTCGTGGACCTCTTTGTGGAGGGCGAAGGCCCATCTTTCTGTGATCCTTGATGATTTTCAAAATCCCCGCCGAATTCTTTCAGATGATGCAATCTTCCTGCGCCGTTGCTTATCTGACCAACGGTTTCTTCAACTCTTGCCCACGCACCGCGACATCCCAAATTTGTCCGGCAATATTTATGCCGCCTCGGAGGAGGACCGGAACCAATATAGCATTACAGCATAACTAGCACGCAAATTACGATTCGTGCTGGAACCATCCGACTCGTCATGGCCAAGGGTCAAATAACCCACGGCAGCGACGGTTTGAGAGCGACTTAGGCTGAGAGATTTTATTGAATTAGTGTGGTGCCGCCGGCGCGTGCGCGGGTGACTGTGGGTTGTTTGCCTCGGCGTCTTTATCTTTTTGCGCAGGACGTGACCAGCCGGCTCGCTCCAGTAAGGTTACTGCGAATTGAACGGGAACTGCGAAGTTAGAGGCCTGATTCTCTGTGAAGATCGCAAAATTAACGCCGATTACACGGCCAGTAGGACCGAATAATGGCGCGCCGGAACCCCCCTCTGCAGTGCGAGCGTCGTAGACGATACGTCGCACATCGAGGTCGGTGATGTTGCCTTGGGTCGTTAGCGGTTGAATGCGCCTGGTTTCCGCAAGGTATCCGAGCAGCGCGTCGAGCGTACCGTACCGTTGTTGGATGCTGCGAGACTCAGCGTCATCGAGAAGCGCGAGTAGCCGATCCAAGCCGTTTGGGTAGCCCATCATTACAACGGTCTTTCCCACCTCGATCGCGTCCGCGCCATCTTCCAGGGGAATGATTGGAATATCGCCGGGGACATCTGCGACGTCCAGATTGCAAATTGCGAGATCGTCACGCTGCGCTGCAACTTTGAACTTGAGCGGGATCGGTTGCTTGTGATCAGGAAAGTAAGCATTCAGCTTTCGTAACCGCGGCTGGCCCCGAACGCTGCCACTCATACTCTGGGCCCGATCGTCGGCGAGCCACGGTTGCGCGATATGACGGTTCGTCATGACGAAGCCGTCGCCGACGTAGAATCCGGTACCGCTAAACTGGAACTCGGCGATTGAGGCTTTGCCATCCGGTGTTAGTGACTGGCTATCACCGCCTTGCCCCGCGGCGCCACTCTCATTCGACTGCTCTTCGGAGTATCGAAGAGGCCGACCCGTGCCCGCCTCAACGTAGTAGAAGGAACCGGCTATCAGACAAACGCCGCTGCCGTAGTCACTACGAAGCTTTACTGCGAGAGAAAGACTGTCACGGATCTCTTTGTTGGAGCGACCAAGGTCGGTCAACGTATCGTTGGTCTTCAGGACCTGGTCTTTCATCGATGTCAGCTGCGCACGCTGATCGTCGATCAATCGTCTGCTCCGCTGCATCTCCTTGAACATCGAGAAGCCGATATAGAGAACGCCGCCGACTAAAGCAAGAGCGATCGCGAAAGTGATTAGCTTGGTGCTGGGATTAATCTCGCGAACCAGCTCGCGCGTAAACTCGCGTAGAAATATTTTCGCATCGTCTCGTCTCGCCGTAGCCGCAGACTCAATGGCTGCATTTTCAATAAAGGGAGCGACGTGGGTTTCGCGCGTTCCGCTGACAACGACGGCTGGCAAGTCACGCACCGGGAAGAACTGCAGTGCCAGTTCGCATTCTGCGACTCGAACCTCGTCGCCGTCTTTAATTTCGCTTGCTGCCTTCAGCGGTACGCCGTTGTGGCTAAGCTGCAGTTCATTATCAAAAGTGGTGACGCGGTAAGAGCCGTTTGTGCGCGCCAGTTCCAGCACCAGCCCATTGCTGTCTTCACGTTTGGGCAGGCCAGACACACGCAATCGCAAGTCGCAGTCATCACAACTACCGATGCGGATGCGCTCGCCGGTTAGCACTTCTGTGTGCTTGTCTGTTCCCGAGGAGACGTGAATTACGAGGCCGGTTGCCATAAAGCTGAGGAGTACTGCCTTGCCCTAACAATAACTTGGGCGCCCGCCTCAGACCTCCCAGAACAGGTTTCGGTCTTCCGAGCGGTCGCCCTGTGGTTCGTATTCTACAATGCCTCTTCAACGCTTAGCAAAAAGACTTTGCGGCGAGCGGGCAACGCAACCTTTCCGGCTCCCAACCCGTCGCTTCTTGCGTGCCGTCAGTTTGAGTTTCCTACCGGTTCACCTGCTACAGCATAGCATCAGGCTAGATACCGAGGTCGCGCTTTTATTCAGAACGGCTCGCTCGTGTTAGCATACGGTTAAGTAGTAGAGACAGTTCGCATACTCCTGATGGCGGAATCCCCACTCATTACTGATCCCGAGAAACTGGCGATCCTCGCGCCCGTGATGAATGCCCCGATTACTCACCACGTCTTTGTCTGTACCGGAAAATCATGCGCTGCGGTCGATAGCGCAGAGGTGAAGGCGGAATTCGATCGCGAGCTCTCGGGCCGCGGCATGCTTTTTGGCAAGGAAAAGAAAGGAAAGAATCCTCGCGGAAGTATTGTGGTGACGGAATGCGCGTCTGTCGGTTTCTGTGCGATTGGTGCTGCCGTGATGGTCTATCCCGAAGGTATCTGGTACGGGCAGGTGCGTCCTGGTGACGTTGCCGAGATCGTTAACGAGCATCTCCTGAACGGGAAGGTTGTGAAGCGGCTGGCCTTGCTGAAAGTTCCATCCGCAGGTGTGGCGCCGCAGGAGAAAGACAACTCTGGCAGCGGCGAACCACTAAAGAGGGAAGCTTAAGGTTCCCCGTTCTATCCGGCAGTCGCCGCTTGTTTAGGTTTCCAGCGAAGCACCGGTCGTCGTGCCGCCGCCGCTTCATCAAGTCTTCCAATCCGGGTTGAGTGAGGTGCGTTGAGCACCAGTTCCGGATCCTCCAGCGCCTCGCGCGCAATCGCTTTCATCGCCTCAATGAATTGATCCAGCTCCTGGTGTCCTACCGATTCTGTCGGTTCGATCAGCATCGCGCCCTGAACAATCAGCGGGAAATAAATCGTCATCGGGTGAAAACCGTAATCCATCAGTCGCTTTGCGATGTCCAGCGTATGCACTCCCTTTCTTGACTGTCGCTTATCTGTGAAGACCACCTCGTGCATCGACGGTGCGGCGAACGGTTTGTCATAGTCACTGGCGAGACCGTGCGCGATGTAGCGCGAATTCAGCACAGCGGCTTCCGTTGCTTCGCGAATTCCGTCGTGACCGTGGGTTTGAATGTAGGAAAGGGCACGCAGCATCATCCCGTAATTGCCGAAGAAGGCTTTGACGCGACCGATTGATTGCGGATGATTGAAGTCTAGTTTGTATTCCTGCCCGTTTTTGACGATTCGCGGCACAGGCAGAAAAGGCTCGAGTTCCTTAGTGCAGCAGCATGGGCCACACCCCGGGCCGCCTCCACCGTGCGGCGTTGAGAAAGTTTTATGCAGATTCAGGTGGATTACATCTACGCCCATGTCACCCGGCCGGGCAATACCGACGAGCGCGTTCATGTTGGCGCCATCCATGTAAACTAGTCCGCCTGCCTCGTGAACAATCTGGCAGATCTCCTTGATGTTCTTTTCAAAGAGTCCGAGTGTGTTCGGATTCGTCAGCATCAATCCTGCGACGTCGCCATGGGCACACAGTTCCCGCAAATGATCGAGATCGGTGAAGCCCTCGGCGGTCGAGCGAATCGTCTTCACTGAAAATCCGGAAAGATGTGCAGAAGCGGGATTGGTTCCATGCGCGGAGTCCGGAATCAACATCGTCCGGCGTTTTGCGGATGCTCCTGCCCCATCGCGCGCGTCGATGAATGCGCGGATGATCATCACGCCCGTCATCTCGCCGTGCGCTCCAGCAGCGGGTTGCAGAGAAACTCCGGCGAGACCGGTGATTTCCGCCAGATGATTTTGCAACTCGTAGATCACCTGCAAGGCCCCCTGAGCATCCCGCTCTTCCGAGAGCGGATGCAGAGCAGCGAAGCCAGGGATGCGTGCCACCTTTTCATTAAGGCGCGAGTTGTATTTCATCGTGCATGAACCGAGTGGATACATGCCGAGATCGATCGAGTAGTTCCAGGTGGACATGCGCGTGAAATGTCGAATCACATCCACTTCACTTACTTCGGGCACCCCTTCGAGGTCATCATCGCGACGGAACTCGAGTGGAATGATCTGATCCAGTGGGCTCTCGTCAACATCGAGTGGCGGGAGCTTGTAGCCGATGCGGCCCGGCTGCGATCGCTCGAAAATGAGCGCTTCGTTGTGGCTGATATGAGAAGTGACCTTAGTAATTTTTGGATTCATTGCAGACGTCATCTACTTCCGTTGGCGGCCAAGGCCGCTAGTCCATCGACAAGAGCATCAATCTCGGCGCGTGAATTGGTTTCCGTTACGCAGACGAGAAAATCGTTCGGTCTCTCAGGGAAATATCGCGACAATGCGAGACCTCCGTTGATGTTCTTCTCGGCGGCCAGGCGTGACAATAACTCCCGAGCGCCGACGGGCGCGCGAACAGCAAACTCATTGAAGCGCGGTGCGGTGAAGGGAACAGAGAAGCCTTTTAGTTTAGCGAGTCGCTTGCTCGCGTAAGCAGTTTTCTGTGCGCACTGAACGGCGACCTCCTGCAATCCACGCTTTCCCATGGTCTCCAGGTAGACCGTGGCGGCGAGAGCAATCAGTCCTTCGTTGGTGCAGATGTTCGACGTCGCTTTCTCGCGGCGGATGTGTTGCTCGCGTGTAGCGAGCGTCAAGACGAACCCGCGGTTGCCGTTCTTGTCATATGCCTCGCCGACGAGACGCCCGGGGATTTGTCGCGCATATTTTTCTCGAGTGGCAAACAGTCCGACGTACGGCCCGCCAAAAGAAAGCGGCACACCAAAGGATTGCCCTTCCGCGACTACTATATCTGCCCCCGCGGCACCAGGTGATTTTAGTAGACCGAGCGAGATGGCTTCAGTGACTGCGACGACAAGCAATGCACCGGCGGCGTGGGCCTGCTCGGCGAGACGCGTGACATCCTCAATGCAGCCGAAAAAGTTTGGCGACTGGACGAGGATCGCCGCTGTCTTGTCATCGAGCGCGTCAGCAAGCGCTCCAGAGGTTTGGCCCGTCGCCTGATCGAAATCTACGTGCTGAAGTTCGATCCCGGCATGCTGCACGTAGGTCTTGCAAACTTCGAGATACTCGGGATGCACTGCTCCGCAGGCGATGACCTTCGATCGTTTGGTGATCCGTTCGGCCATCAGGACCGCTTCAGCAAGTGCAGTGGAGCCGTCATACATTGACGCGTTGGCGACGTCCATGCCGGTCAACTGGCAAACGAGAGTCTGGAACTCAAAAATCACTTGCAGCGTGCCCTGCGAGATTTCCGGTTGGTACGGTGTGTACGCCGTAAAAAATTCCGAACGCGAGATGACGTGATCAACTACTGTCGGGATGTAATGCGAATAGGCGCCTGCACCGAGAAAGGTAGCTCGCCTTGCGCCGGGGTTGCGCGCCGACATCGCGTCAAAGCCCGCGAGCAGTTCTATCTCTGAGAGCGCGTCAGGCGTGTTGAGATCGCGTTTTAGGCGCAGTTCATCAGGGATTGAAGCAAAAAGATCGGCCGCGGAATCGAGACCGATCTGGTGAAGCATCTCAGCCCGTTCTTCGGGCGAGTTAGGGATATAACGCAATTTTACTCAGTCTCCGCCTTTGTAAAGTCTTCATACTCTGCGGCAGTCAATAGGCTATCAACCTCGCCGGGATTCGACATGCTAACGCGAATCATCCAACCATCGCTGTAAGGGTCAACGTTTACCTTTTCCGGTTCATCATTAAGTGTTTCATTAGAGGCAACAATAGATCCCGAGATCGGTGAAAAGACTTCCGATACAGCCTTGACTGACTCAACCGATCCAAACGATTCGTTCGCTGCGAACACTTCCCCGGCTTTCGGCAATTCTACGTACACAACATCGCCGAGTGAATTCTGGGCGTAGTCGGTGATGCCCACAGTCGCAACAGCGCCTTCAACACGAACCCACTCGTGATCCTTGCTGTAGTGTAGGTCTTCTGGGACGTTGGCCATGGTTTCTCCTCAACGGTGCAACAGGTGACCAAGCCGCGCGCGCCCGCGTGCCTGTCAACGATTTCTGTTACGGCTTTTGACGTTTGTAAAAAGGTGTCTTGACGATTTGTGCTCCGACCAGCCGGCCCCGAACATCGATTTCAAGCTGCTGGCCCTCCCTGGCAAATTCGACGGGGACGTAAGCCATTCCGATGTTCTTCTTCAAATAGGGTGCTGGGCTGCCGGATGTAACGCGTCCGACGCGATCACCATTAATGACTACTTCATGATCGTCACGTGCTATCCCGCGCTCGGTCATTTCGAATCCGACTAGCCGGCGCTTAATACCTTCTTCCTTTTGCTTCGCGAGCGCTTCGCGACCGGTGAAATCGCCCTTATTGAGTTTCGTGATCCAACCCAGGTTGGCGTCGAGTAGCGTGATCGTCTCGTCGATCTCGTGTCCGTAGAGAGCCATGGCTGCTTCCAGGCGCAGCGTATTCCTTGCAGCGAGTCCGCACGGGATTAAACCGGTTGGCGAACCAAAGTTTCCGGCCTCAAGCAACTTGTTCCAGATCTGCGCGGCCTTGCTTGAGTGCGCATAGACTTCAAAGCCGTCTTCACCTGTATATCCGGTGCGCGAAACGATTGCGGGGACGCCGGCAACAGAGCCTTCGGTGAAGTGGTAGTACTTGATCTCATCAAGAGGAACGGGGGTCAGCTTTCGCAGTATCTCCAGTGCATCTGGTCCCTGAATGGCAATCTGACAATATTCGGAACTGAGATTGCGCAGTTCGACGGCCTCATTTTCTTTGTGTTCAGTGATCCAGTCCCAATCTTTTTCTGTCGTTCCAGCATTAACTACCAGAAACAAATGATCCGATGCGAAACGGTAGACAAGCAGATCGTCAACGACAGTGCCCTGAGGTGTGGTGAGAGCAGAATACTGAGCTTGTCCATCGACTAATTTCGTCACGTCGTTTGATGTGAGGCGATTCATGAAAGAAATGGCGTCACTGCCGCGGACTTCGATCTCGCCCATATGCGATACATCAAAAAGACCCGCGTGCGTTCGGGTACGCAAATGCTCCTCGACGGTCCCCGCGGGGTATTGGACAGGCATGTCCCACCCACCGAAGTCGACCATTCGTCCACCTAGGCGACGGTGCGCATCATTGAGGGGTGTCTTTTTTAGGTCAAGCGCGGGTGCGGTCAAGCGTGTCTCCCGGGTTCGATTTTCGAATCCGATCAATGGTGAAAGTGCTTAAAACGGTTGAATCCGCAAGCTAACATGCGACGTGCAGTGCGTCAAGCGGGTGGTGATAGCGCAGGAAAGGATGAACGATGACGGAGGAGTGATGAAAGCGAGCGAAGGGAAAACCGGCGCAGAAACTCAGAAATTTCTTTCGCGCACATCAACTTTCTGAACCGTGAACACTACGCGCATCGTATCGGGGCGGCGATCCAACGAGGCTGGGACGAATGCAGCATCCTGTCTCAGTGCTACTTCGAAGTCGCTCAGCATTTGTCGATCGCGAGGTGGATGAACGACGCCGACAAGCGACGCAGAGCCATTACTAAAAACATCGGCGACGACGATCATGTCGTCAGAGTACTGGAGCTGCTGGGGGCGAGGTTGAGCATAAGAGCGCGTAAGTGTGGCGAGCGCCCCTTTCGGATTCAAACTGGGCGACTGTTCGGCAAAGGGAGCCCGACTTGCAGCGTAGTCCTCGGACGTGACTGGCTTAAGCAAATCGTATCCGTCGACAGTAGGCACAATAAAAACTCTCGAATTTGGCCAAGCCGCGTCCTGAAGTGCGATGAAGTGTGGTCGCAGAGCCGCAAACATTGCAACGAAGAGAACCACTGACGCTAGCGATCCGATACTGTAAGGCATCAGGCGCGGCTCAAGAAAGCGCGACAGGCGTTGGCTGAAGGAGAAACGGGGACTCTGCTTGCGAGCAGCGGCTTCAATCATCAACGCATCATTGATTGAAGCAGCAAGATCGAGGGGAGGAACCGGAGATGATAGCGAGCTCAATCTTCGTGATAGGGAGCTCAGTTCTGCAACGGCAGAACGGCAAACAGGGCACGTGTCGAGGTGTTCGTCAATTGCCACACGCGCCGGCAAAGTCAAAACGTCGTCAACGTACAGTGAAAGCGATTCTTTGGTTTCTTCGCACAACATAGAGTATTTCCGATTCTCGGATTGCCAATTCCTCGTTGAGAGAAACGGCACACCGCGCGCTGCTTTCTATCGGCAATTGAAAATCACCAATCTCGAATGTCTGACCGGCCCCGGCTGCTTCCTTATTTAAGGAAAGCAACTCCGCCTGAGTTCTGGGCTGGATCTAATTGGACGAAATGAGCGACGCATCTAACGGGTGTTGCTGGCCACGTTTTCAAATTCGCTCCTCATCCGATTAGCTGTCACCTTTCCCCGCCGGCTTCGTCACTTCGACCCATTTGGCACCGAGTTGTTGTGAGCCGGGGCGGGTCAGACATCCGAACATTTATCAGTGCCGATTACCTATTGCCAATTTCCGATTAGAATGCGACAAGCGATGCTTTTTCAATTGGCAATTGGAAGCCGCCAATCGGCAATGTTTACAAAGATCCTTCTAGCCGCTGTCTTAGTTCCTGACGCCCGCGCGCCAGTCTCGACTTCACAGTTCCTACGTTCACTCCCAAGGTTTGGGCGATCTCTTCATAGCTGAAGCCCTCGATATCTCTCAGGATTACAGTCTCTCGATAGGCTTGACTCAAAGATTGCAATGCTGACCGCAACGCCTGCTCTCGTTCATGGGCCAAGGTGTCCTGCTCGGGAGTTTGTCCCCGCTCGGCTCGGAGCGTATCGAGCAGAGGCTTATTGCCCTGAGCGTCCGGGGAGTCGAGAGAAACCGTCTTATCCCGACGCCTTCTGCGCCACCAGCGCCACCGGTTGCGAGCCTGGTTAATAGCGATCCGATATAACCAGGTGCGCAAATCCGACTCGCCTCGGAAACTGCCGATGTTCTGAAAAGCTCGAAGAAAGGTCTCCTGCGTCAGGTCCCGTGCCTCTTCGCTATTCTCGGTTAAGCGGTAAAGCAAGCCATAGATTTCGCCCGAACGCTCTGCAACCAGCATCTCGTATGCGGCTGACTCGCCTTGCTTCAGTCTTTCAATGAACCGGGAGTCGGTAGCCACCCGCGGTTCGATGGGGGTCGCCGCGGCAACCTGCTCCAGATCCATTTGCCCGCAGAGGGCTATTGGCTCCCCGTAGCTCACTGCTTACCCCCTGGAGCGGGAATCGGAGTAGTTGCCGACCTTCGCCCATTCCCGGACAGGCGAACCCTTAGACACCACCAAACGTCGGTTTGTTCCCAGAGAAATCTCACCGTTTCCTCAGAGTCCTTCACCTTTATTTATGACAACACGAGAAATGTTGCTTGCTTGACAAGGTTTCGCGCCGCCCATTAGAGTGCTTGTTTCGCTTATCATACACCTCTTAGAACGCTGTCCCCTATGCGGACTTGCGAGAAGGAATCAAGTGGCTCGATATAAAAAAAAGCGCGCGCGAGAACTGCAACACGACCGTTTTCGCGACTCAGCTATGAGTCTGTTCGACCGTCTCGGCGATGTGCTCGAAGGCAAAGGGAAGACGATTCTCTATGGCCTGGTAGCAGTCATTCTGGCGGCAGCGATCCTCGGCCTGTACCTAAGATGGAGTCATCGCAAGACTGACGAAGCACGTCGTGCGTTGGGCCGTGCCATTGCCATTGCTACGACGACTGTAACCACAGCCCCGGCGCCGAATGCCAATGGTCCCAGTTTAACAAGCGAGCAGGAAAGAGCCCGGAAAGCGATAGAGGAATTTGAGAAGGTCGCAGCGAAATACGGCGACCCCTACCACACTGAAGCTCAATACTTCATCGCGACCAACCAACTGTATGTTGAGCGGGAGAAGGGCATCGGTGCCCTAACCGAACTCAGCAAGAGCGGTCAAGCCGATGTCGCCATCCTGTCGAAGTTTGCGCTCGCACAGGCCAGGGAAGGTGACAGCAAGTTTGATGAGGCAGCGAAGCTTTATAGCGAAATCGCTGCCCTCAACAATCCGGTAGTAGTCACTCCTGAGAACGCCAACTTCCGTCTGGCGATGGTGTACGTCAAGCAAGGAAAGAAAAAGGAAGCGGCAGACGTCCTGTTCCAAATTGCAGACTCCGCCCGCAAAGCCAAGGATGCAGACGGAACAGCGGCAACGCAGTCATCTGCTGCTCGAGAAGCAGCTCGGGAACTTCAGAAGCTCGACCCAGATCGCTACGCGAAACTTACCCCAGAGGCGTCTGCGGCCGGGCTGCCATTCTGATGAGTAGCCATCTCAGCCGGCAAGTGAGTTGTGATCCAGATTCAGAAAATCTAAAACTACTGCATGGATAATCTTGCCCACTCGCTCGCGGGACTGGCTGCTGCCAAGGCGGGATTGGAAAGATTATCTCCAGGAACTACTACCCTCTGCATCCTCGCTGCGAACGCCCCCGACGCCGACGTCATCGTGCTCCTCCTCTCTGATCGCTGGTCATTCCTTCAATATCATCGCGGGATCACGCACTCCATAATTGGCACTCTGTTATTGGGACTAACGCTGCCTTTGATCTTCCATTTTCTTGATCGGATCGTGTGCCGACTGCGCGGTCGTCAGCACACAACGGTTTTGAAAGGACTAGTGATCGCGTCGTTACTAGTCTCCGCAACGCATCCTTTGATGGATTGGACGAATAACTATGGAGTGCGACTACTGTTGCCCTGGAGTTCCCGATGGTTCTATGGCGACCTTGTTTTCATCGTCGATCCGTTTATCTGGTTGATCTTGGGCGGCGCGGGGTTCCTGCTGACTTCGAAAGCGAAGTGGCAGATCGGTTTGTGGCTCTTACCGACTCTGGTCCTGACATATATAGTTTTGACGATTGGCCCGGAACGTGGGCTGATCAACGCTTTCGCTTTCAGAGCTTTCTGGGTTGCGGCGTTGACGATCTTGGTAATCTCTTCCAAGCTCGGAGTTGCGAGGAGATGGGAGCACAGGATCGCAGTCGCGGCGTTGTTGGCTGTGGCTATGTATTGGGGAAGTCTCGCATTCATGCATACCCTTGCCGTACGCGAAACCAGGTTGGCAGCGGCGGCGATAGCTAGTCAAAACGGAGAAAGCGTAACGGACCTGGCAGCGATGCCTACGCTGGCCAACCCGTTCCAATGGCTGTGCGTGGTGGAAACTGAACGTGCGGCCTACCGCTTTGATCTTTCATTGTTGAAGAGCACCCGGGATTATTCCAGTCTCCTGCGTTACGAGCGCGCCGATATTGTTTCGTCCGAGATAGTCACTCGCGCTGAGCACGATTGGCGGGCGCAAGTCTTCCTTGGTTTTGCTCGATTTCCGGTTGTGCGTGTCGCTGATCCTGACTGCGTCACGCAGACCCTCGTCCAATTCGCCGACTTACGCTACACTGAACCTGGGAAAGCTAGAGGTACCTTCACCCTGGATCTACCAGTTGACTGCCCCACCGATAAATCCCAACAGGCGCGTTAATGGATGAAACCAAACAAATCGAAGCGTTGAAGTCTCTGGCAGAGGTTGCCAGGGAACGACGACGGCCGGGAAGGAAAACCTACCTTGCGAGCGTTCGTGTGACGCCCGGCTCTTATCTCGCGGCTTCGAGTGTGCTTACATTTCTTGGAGCGTTACTGCTACGTTCAGGAAGCGAAGGTTTTGCGCTGGCCTCTCTCGTGATTGCCTGGACTGTAGTTCCGGCTCTCGCTCTCACAGATAGAATCGCCTTCGACGGCCAAGCGCTTGTGCGACGAGGTTTGGTTCCGTTTATCCAGCAACTTATTTCCGGGCGCCGACAGCGCCTCGGTCTATCCGATTTCGAGCGAGTCGATACGAATGCGGTAAGAACGCTCCGTCGTGGAGGCAGAGTTCGTTATCGTTATCGCAGCCAGATTGCCGGAAAAGGCACCGGGTTTGTTTTTGCTTCGAGCGGTAGGCGACATCGTGAAATGGTTCGTCAACTCTTTCCCCTGATTCATGATGACAAGCTCGATCTGCGGACGCGCGAGCTTCGTGATTTTCTTTGCGACCCGAAAGCGCTCGGTCGCGAGGTGAAGTCGCTCCAACTTGCCGGAACCGACGTGATTGATAACGCCACTGCAGCGATCAAACTCGGAGGGAAAAAGGGGAGCGCGGAGAAACAGACTGAGAAGGTTCAGTGCACTGACGTCGCAGTGGAACGCGCGATTCTATTGCGCCAGTTAGGTAACAAGCTGCGAGTTGCCGGCCGGCTAAAGGAGGCAGGCGAGGCATTTCGACGAGCCTTAAACGTGCTACCACACGATGCCGCTTTGCTTCATGATTTTGCCCGCTTGTTACGTTCGCAAGCCAGCGCCAAAGGCGATGCTGACCTACTCTCCCGCGCGCGCGCCGCACTCCGACTTTCTTTCATGCGGGCCGATGAGGACTCCGCCTTGCTCTCCCTGATCGGGGAGAGTCTGCTCGAGTGTAACGAGGCCAATCGCGCCGAGCGCGCCTTCCAGCGCGCCAGCGAGGTCTCGCCGCGAAATTTTAGGGCCCACCTCGGGCTGGCGGATGTAGCTCTCAGGAATGGCAAGCTGGCCCATGTAATCCATCAGTACCGTGATGCTGCCTTCGTGGCCGACGAGAAAGCGTTAAGTACGTACGCCCGGCGTGAAGCGGACTACTACGTCCTTCTCAACGACGACGATGAATATCTTTCAGCGGAGTTGCGCAGAATCAATTGGCTGCAAGCGCTTTCTCAGGTAAGACGCATCGCAGCGCGCCTGACTAACGCCAGTATCCTGCTCGCTCTTGTCGGTCCCTATCTGGATGAGTCGCTCGCCGGCATAGGCTGGGCGCTTGCTTCGTCTTCCATCCTGGCATGGTTGTTTGGGCTCTTTGCGACGAAGGCCCTTTCCGTTCGCCGTCAACCGCGCCCGGCCGACTGACCGAACCTACAGTTCAAAAAAGAAAAGGTAGGAGCTCTTTGTAGCCCCTACCTTTTTTGTTGCCCCCAAGAGGGCAACTAGTTCGTCGGCTTCGTGCGATTTGCTGTCGGCTTTCGTTCAATCTTTTTCGACGCAGGTTTCGCAGCTTCCGGCTCACGGTGTACTGCCGCAGCCTTCGCTTTCGATTCCGAAGTAGAACCTTCGATAGATGGTACTACCGTGCGACCTTGCTGCTCGGTTGCGAATGCCACCGCTGATGTCCGCGTCGGTTCAGGGCTGAGGAGCGCGTCCCAGCGGTAACGTGGTTGCTGTGTAGGCTCCGCAAGTCGCTTGAACACAAGATCCGTGACGGAGTTCACGATCCAGTTGTGATAGAACTCGCCTACTGAGGCGAGTTCGGCATCCGGTGCCGGATTCATGAAATCGATTGCGTAGGGAACACCATCTTTAATCGCAAACTCAACCGTGTTCAGATCATACCCGAGCGCGGTGCACAGCGTGCGAACGTCCTTCGTAACACGATCCTTCAACTTGGGTTGCAGGTACTCGGGATTATGGACGTACTGTTCGCCGGAGAGATATGGCTTACGCGGATCGTAAGCCATGATCATTACTTCCTGTTGACCAACGCAGTAGCAGCGGACGAATTGATCGAAATCTACCGCTGCTTGCAGCGTCATGCAGAGCGTTCCCGTGACGTCGTATTCTGTCCATAGCTCCTCGATCGAATTCACTTTTGAAACGTTCTTCCAGCCGCCACCGTCGAAGGGTTTAAGGAAAGCCGGCAACCCGACGTAGTCAATGATGCCCTGCCAATCCAACGGGAATTCCAGATTGCGGAGACTCTCGCTCACAATACCCGTCATGTAGTCTTTCTGGGGCAGGAGAACCGTCCGGGGAATTGCGACGCCGAGCTTGGTGGCCAGGGAGTAATTGAAGAACTTATCGTCGGCAGACCACCAGAACGGGTTATTAATGACGATGGTGCCCTCAAGTGCCATCCGCTTCAGCGTGGCACGATAAAAAGGGACCTCGTGGGAAATCCGATCAATGACCAGGTCGTACTTCGGTGGCGCATCATGACGAATGCCGCCGAGCTTCATGAACTCGGCCTCGGTGTTTCCGTTGCCTCGTTCGTTGATCGCTTTGATGATGCCGTCCGGAAACGTCTTTTCCCGGCCAACTAGAATGCCTACGCGCTTCATAATATTGATGTCCTTTCAGAGAGACTTACTAACTACGATTGCGACACATCCCCACTGTGAGGGATTTCTGTGTGATGAAAACGAGGCAAATTAGCCCCTGCAGCGGTCATTGTCAAATCACGTTATGGTTCCTTAGGCATCCACACTTCGGATTATCGGCATCCATTCAGTGTTGGGGAGTTTAGCCGTAGAGTTCAGGTCTTTCGCTCCGCCGTGTGGTAGAATTCGCCGCGAATTGGCCGCTTTCCCCGATTTTGTCACCAGCATTTCCAAATCCCCGATAGGGAGAACAAATCCTTGCTTCGATATTTCACAAGCTTGATGGCTCTTTTGCTCTGTGGTTTTTTTGCTGCACCGTACGCTATTTCCGCACAGCAGCAGGACCAGACAAAGTCCGCAACTCCTGCTGCTGAGAAGTCGCAGAAGGTTGAGAAGCCTGACAAGAACACGAAAGCGTTTACGGCTGAACAAGTCGCGGAATCAACAATCTTCATCTACGGCTCGCGTCCGGTGTTGCAGCAGATTCGCCGCAATGGCGTGGAACGCGGCCGCATCATCCGCGCTATGCCTGACGGAAAAACAGAAGAGTCCGCGTATGAGCGTCGATTCGTACGTGGCGAGAACCCGGAGAAGGACAAGATCCGTCTGGATCAGAAGCTACCATCCCTCGAGTACTCCCTTGTATTTGGTGACGGTCAACTATGGGGAATCATCAATGGTGCCGCCTTCAAACCTCGGGCGGATGCCGCGAGCGCTTTTATCTCTCAACATCGTCATAGTATCGAGACGCTGCTGCGCTACAAGGAAACAGGAGCAACCCTCAATCTCGTTGGTAAAGAGAAACAGAAGGGTCTCGATCTCTACGTTCTGGATTTAACTGATAACGACAAGCGATCAACCCGCTACTACATCAGCACCAAGACACTACACGTGTTGTGGTTGTCGTATGAGGAAGCGAATGCCGGCGGGTCGCCGGTGAATTTCTCGAAAAGGTTTTTCGATTACCGTTACGCACAGAGTACGCTTGTGCCGTACCGCACTGTGCTCCTCGAGGATGGCAAAGAGACTCAGGAGATTCGGATTCTCACCGTCACATTCGGCGTGAAGGTCGACGACTCCTTGTTCAAGAGTCCGGAAGCGTAAGCGGCGCTCCATCCCGCCGCGCTCGGGTGTCTGTCTGAGGCCAATCGTCTTTCTCACTTCGCCATCTCCGGCGGCCCGTCATCCAGTTCTTCTCTGCTTAAAACCCCATCCTTTCGGAACTAGCTGCAGATTCAGGCGTGTATACCTGCGGGCGGTCGTCCGTCAGGGTATAATCGGCGTTCGGAGGTCCGCTCATGGTCAGCCCGCGAGACCAGGTTCCAGGAAGGAAGCGTACTCGTGATCGCGCGTGAGAGCCTACCCACCTTGATGGAGACACTGAGTTCCATTGACGAATTGAGCTTTACTGCCGTCCTGCCGCAGGACGCTATTGCCGATCCGACTTCCGATCATGCGTTACTGGAAGCCACCCGAACCGGCGATGAGGATGCGTTTGCGGAGTTGGTGGGAAGGTATCGTAATCAGTTGACTGGCTACATCTACCGCATGACCAATGACTATGACGGCGCTGTAGATCTTGCTCAGGAAACCTTCGTGAGACTGTATCGAGCGATCGATCGCTACCAAACCAGCCATGCGTTTTCCACATATCTCTATCGTATCGCTACAAACCTGGCGATCAGCGAGTTGCGAAAACGTAAGCGCCGCAGGCTGGTTTCGCTGACTGGTTTTTTTCAGACTTCAGAGCGAGGCGAAGCTCGCGAGTTCGATCCGGCTGACGAGCGTCCGTTGCAGGACAGGGCACTCGTCGACGCGGAGAGACGCACGGCAATACAGCGGGCCATTAGCACACTGCCGGAGAAGTATCGAGCGCCGCTGATTCTGCGAGACGTGGAAGGCAGAAGCTATGAGGAGATCGCCCGCATCTTGCAGACAAGCGAGGGCACGGTGAAGTCTCGAATCAGCAGGGCCCGCGACTTCCTACGCGAGAAGATGAAGGCTTATTTCTAAATGGGGGCGTTATGAGCGGAGTGAATTGTAAGTTCGTTTGCCGAGAGATTGATGAACTGGATGTTGGTCAGTCGCCCAGACTGGTCGTCGAGGAGCATCTGCGCAGTTGCGATGGCTGTCGGAAGTTTCGCGACCAACGACTTCAGTTGCGGGAAATGATAGCGAACGTCGATGAGGTTGCGGCCCCTGCCGACTTTGATTTTCGTCTGCGTGCGCGCCTCGCTAGTGAAAGGTCGCGACAGTCGTCTGGTCTCTTCACACGCCGGCCCGCATTTAGTCTTCCGTCCGTGGTTTTAGCAGCGGTGGCGTTAATCCTTGCGCTGGGCTTCGTGATGCAGAACCAGCGGGATCGAGTCGCACCTTCAGATGTAGCAGTTGGAAAGCAAACGTTTAAAGCTTCCGAGCAGGTAGGGCAAAGCACCCCCAGCTCGAAAGAAGTTGCCGCCACTGATGACAAGGCAACCAAACTTGCGAGCGTTCAACCAGCGAACACTGCGCAAAGCACGGTCGATGTACCATTCAAAGAGCCTGTGAAATACAACGCGCCGGTCCGAAGAAATTCAAGTGCAACTCGGATCGTCTACTCAAGGCGAAAGAACCCGATAGCGGAGTTGGAAACAGCAGCAGTCTTTCCTGTAGAAGCATCGGAGCCTCTCAAAGTTTCGCTTGATTACGCGAGCGGCGCGTCGCGCACGATTTCTCTACCGACGCTCAGTTTTGGTTCTCAAGAGGCAGTGACGCGAGGAGTCTCTCAGATGAGCAAGGCGTCATTGAAGGGTGTTTGGTAGTTTGTGTAATTTGATGCGACAGTGAGATTTGAATGAATATAAGAGGCAGCGGCAAACTTCATCATCTAATTCTTCTCTCTGTTTTCAGCGCAATAAGCGTTGCGGCAGTCAGAGCGCAGACCCCCATGCCTCGCACCCCGCCACCTCCTGCTTTTCCGGAGACTCCCAGGGCTCGCAAACCGGGTGGTCCAACACGTACCCCTCAAGTCATCATCGATGCTCATTCCGGGGCTCCGCAGGTTGTTACGATCCTGCACCGCCTTAACGGGCTGAAAATGTTTAGGCTCTTGCGTCGCTCAGGTGCGGAAATCGGCGCGATTACAAAACTCGATGAGGCATTCAGCATCACCGAAGATGTGCACACCAGTGTGGTTGCCGGACTAGCAATGGATGACGGACAAACTATTGCTGCGTGGCTCCCTGAAGCTGATGCAGAGATGGGGCCCGCACTTGCGCCAGCCCCACCCGCCGCACCGCTCGCACCTGACGCTCCAGCACTTGCCTCGGGAGCTGCCGCGACAACTCCTGGTATCCCTGCTACCGAAACCCTTTTTGGCGATATCGGAACAATCTTCGATCGTCCGGACGTTACGGTAATCGGTCGCGATGGCCGACGCCTGACAGCGCGCTATATCGGACTCGATGGTGTGACCGGCCTTTCCGTTCTCAAGTTGGGAGTGCAGGGAATGCTGAGCGCGCTCACTGAGAAGGATCAAGCTGTGAAGATTGGGCAGCGTCTGCGTCTCTTTGGGCCCGAACCCGTGGCCCAGGCAGAAGCGCGAGCGGCGAGCGCCATCTACGTGCGAATGGGTGAAACCGAAGGGCGCGTTGTGAGCGTGTCACACTCGCCATCGGGAATGTTAGCCCGCATCCGGATTAAGTCGGTAAAGCTGTCGCCCGCAAACATCGGCGGCATCGCGATCAATGATGAAGGCGAAACAGTCGGCATCGTCGATGCTGTTGAAGGCAATGAAGCATCGCTCCTGACTAATGCCCTCGTTCGGAGTGCTGCGCAACGCGT
Organism: bacterium; assembly: GCA_040005515.1. Lineage (GTDB taxonomy): Bacteria > Acidobacteriota > Blastocatellia > Pyrinomonadales > Pyrinomonadaceae > PSRF01. Next base: position 3,877 of record JBDTYQ010000013.1, on the reverse strand, counting down.
TAGTGAAAGACAGTCGAGCGTTCCACGTCCCTGGTTGGGTATTCGTGGCGAACCGATTGGAACGTTGGCGTTCGAGCAAATCCTGCGCGGTGGGTGGCAGGCCGAAAGAGCCAGGTCTCTCGTGGAGGAGCATCGTGGAATCTTGCTCACTTCTGTGGCTCCCGGTAGCCCAGCGGCCGGAGCATCCCTTCGTCCCGGCGATGTGATTCTGCGAGTAAACGATGGTGACGTGAAAAATGCCGACGAATTCTCATGGTCACTGGAAGAGGCAGGCGCGGGCACGTCAGTGCACTTTACAGTCGCGCGGCCGGGCAAGACATCGAATGAGGCTGTTGAAGTAAAACTGAGCGAAGCTCCAGTGGCGTTCTTTGGCTGGACTGAAGAGCCGGGAAGCACGGAAGTTAGAGTTGCGCAAATAATTCGGGCAGCGCCACCCGGTGCTATTTTCGGCGAAGCTTCGACTCTGCCGCCGGGTGCCAAGCGAAGGATCAAGGGTTCAATGTCCGCTGCTCTCATGAGCCAGGGCATTGAAACGATCGCGTTGACACCACGCGTAGCATTGCGCTTTGGCGCCATCGGAGGCCTTCTTGTGGTTTATGTTGAGCCTTCGATGGCTGCGTTCAAAGCTGGGCTGAGGTCCGGTGATGTGATCGAAGCGATCGACGGCCGCAAGGTTTCGTTACACCCCAGAGGTCTGGCTTCCGCTCCGGGTGGGTCTTACTCCTTGGACGTCGTACGCAAGAAACAAAAGCTTATCGTGAAAATTCTCGATCAGAAGAATTAGTGTCGACAACGAACTCCTTTCGCAGTGCCACGTGCACACCTCACTGGAATTCAAACTCAAACCAGAATGTTCTTGTCCCTCGGCCGATCTCAAGACGCTGCTGAGGCGTCTAGAGCTTTGCCAGTATTTCCTTCAATCGCACCCATGATTGATCGCGGGCGCTCCTGTTGGCCTTATAGGCGACCATCGCCTTCGAAAATTCTTCTGCGGCTTTGGTGTCGGCATCTTTATCGCCCTGCGGCGGCGCCGCTTTCGGCTCGGGAGCATCGCCCGCCCGCATGAACCCGTGGCCGGCACCGTCGTACGTTACAAGATCGAACTTCTTACCCAGCTCCTTCATCAGTTCAGTAGTCTTTGGCACAGTCGCGCCAATGCGCGCGTCATTGCCCGCATAGAAACCACAAACGGGCGCCTTGATCCGCGCCAGTTCCTCCTTTGTCTCGGGAGGAGGACCGTAGAACACGAACGCCGCTTTCAGGTCCGGCCGGTTGGTTGCGAAGCGAAAAGACTGGCCACCGCCCCAACAGAAACCCGTGACCGCGAGCTTCCCATTCGACGCAGGAAGCTTCGCAACGTAATCAGCAACGGCATTCAGGTCAGCCGTGATTTGATCGGGAGGCAAATCAGAAATCGCTTTCCTCACGGTGTTGCTGTCCTTAGCTTGTAATGCACTCGTGCCGCCGCCGTTGGGTCCCATCCCCGAAAGTAGATCCGGTGCGATGGCGACATAACCTGCTTCAGCCAGTTGGTCCGTCAAGCTTTGAACCCAATCGCTCATACCAAAGATCTCGTGGATCACTATGACCGCTGTCGCTCTCTGCTTGACCTCTGGATAGACGACGAAGCTATTAACCTCACGATTACCATATTTCACTTTTACCCATTCCTGGTGGCGCGGTGACTTTGCCAGTCGTGCTTTCGCCCACTCCTGAGTGTCGGGCTCAGCAGGCCCGCCTGGAGTTCCAGCATCCGAAGGGTGATCGTGGATGGCGGAATGGACCTGATTAAGAGCAGAGCACGCTGAGAACATCAGCGTACCGCTGAGCATCAGACCAAGAATCGCTGTTACGAATTGGGAACTCACTGGTTTACGCATCACTGCCTCCGAATTATGGTTTCCATTTTATTAAGGGGGAGTGATTCTATCAAAGCAATGAAGGGATTGGGTATTGGCGTTGCATGAAGGGAAGTGATCAGCTGCTCACGGCCAACGATCTGATCACTGGCAAAGTGCCTTGCGTCGCGTGTATCATCACCCCGCTTTCCGATCTCCATCAGTTAGTTCAGACAACTCCATTGCTGAACTAAAGGACGAACAAATGTTAAGAAAATCTCTCACCATCCTGGCTGTCGTGCTCGCGTTCGCGGTGCTTGCCTGCAATAAATCTGAAACGACCAACCGTGCCGTCGATGCTTCGACCAACCGGGCCAGTACCAATGCGCCAGCACCCCCACCGACTAGCAGCTCCGCGGCGATAGGCGTCCCCGAATGCGATGAATTCATCGCCGCGTATGAATCCTGTATCTCTAACAAGGTGCCGGCAGATTCGCGCGCGCAGCTCAACACGAGCGTTGCTGCCTGGCGGAAGAGCTGGCGCGCCCTCGCGAACGATGCACGGTCCAAACCGAGCCTCGTGCAAATATGCAAGTCCTCGATGGAACAGGCGCGCACATCAATGAAGGTTTACGGCTGTACCTTCTAGCCGGAGCGTCGCCGCAGTCTCCTATCCTTAACCAACCGCAGTCGGAGGATCACAACTTGTTCAAGTGCGTTTTGGCCAGGCGCCGCTTCGCCGTCGCCCTCTTGTTCCTAATTCCGGTTGCGGTGTTGGCACAGAACAGTGCCGGCGTTGACGCCGTGCGGGCTCGATACACAAAGTACGAATACCGTATTCCCATGCGTGACGGCGCGCGACTCTTCACGTCGGTCTACGTACCGAAAGACTCGTCCCAGCCTTATCCCTTCTTGCTCACGCGCACTCCTTACAGCGTGGCGCCTTACGGCGTGGATAACTACCGATCGTCAGTCGGCCCATCACCGGGCTTCGAGAAAGACGGTTTTATTTTCGTCTATCAGGATGCACGTGGACGCTACATGTCGGAAGGTGAGTTTCTACAAGTACGCCCTTATACGCCCAACAAGCGGGGACCGCAGGATGTCGACGAGAGCAGCGATACGTACGACACGATCGAGTGGTTGCTGAAGAACGTCGCGAACAACAATGGCAAGGTTGGAATGATCGGAATCTCACAACCGGGCTTTCATGTAGCAGCAAGCATCATCGATTCCCACCCCGCACTGAAGGCCGCTTCGCCGCAAGCGCCCACCGCCGATTACTACATGGGCGACGACGTCTATCACAACGGGGCGTTCATGCTCTCCGCAAATTTTGACTTCTATTCCGGATTCGTTCCGCGCAAGGACGGGCCCGAGCCGCGCAAGCCGCGCCTTTCATTCGACCCGGGTACTCCCGATGGTTACCAGTTCTATCTGAACATTGGCCCTCTCGCTACCGTTAACGAACGCCTGCTTGGCGGCGAGGCCAAATATCTGCAGGAGATCATCGACCATACGACGTATGACGACTTTTGGAAAAGGCGTTCGCTGTGGCGGTTCATGAACAACGTGCGCTGTGCTGTCCTGAATGTCGGCGGCTGGTTCGACGCGGAAGATCCGGCGGGGCCGTTTCATGTTTACCGCTCGGTCGAAAGAAATAATCCGGGCATTCCCAACCAACTTGTGATGGGGCCCTGGCCTCACGGCGGCTGGGCCCGCTCCGATGGGGACAAGCTGGGTAATCTGAACTTTGGTGTGAAGTCTGCCGAGTTCTTCCGTGAGCAGATTCAGTTTCCTTTTTTCATGACCTACCTGAAGGACAAACCGACAGATCTGCCGGAAGCCTACATGTTCCTCACCGGCATCAATGAGTGGAGGCGGAAGACGCAGTGGCCGCCACAAGATCTAAAGCCCTTAACACTTTACTTCCGTGCGAACAATCAGCTGAGCAGTGATTCGCCGACTGAACCGGCACCGAGCCCATTCGATGAGTACGTCAGTGATCCTAATCGACCGGTGCCGTTCGTCGGTTACGT
>JBDTYQ010000012.1:0-68157 GCA_040005515.1 bacterium | reverse complement strand
TCGCCGGCCTTTAGCGCGGCGTCCTTACCGCCATCGGCTTTGTCTCCCTGCTTCCGCGTCTGGGCGCTGATAAGCACGCCCATCACCACCACTGCCAACAGAACCAGCCCCAGTGTCGTAGCGAACGTTTGCTTCTTCATCGTCTTGTCTCCTTATCAGCGGGACGACCGGACTTTAGGCAAGCTGCGGCCTGGACCAGCCGCGAAGGTTAGCCAACAAGCCGGCGACGGCGCCAACGCTGAACGAAAAGTTACTTAACCGGGGAGACCGGCTCGGGAAGACCCATTTGAAACTTCAGGGACTTCCACAAGTTAGGGAGAACTTGGGCAGTCGAACCTAACTGTTTGGTAGAACGAGGACGGGAAAACTTCTTGCGTTGTTGGACGAGGGAGTAAGTACGAACGGTTGCCAAGCCTTTCGAAGAATTGGTCCAAGGAGAGTTCGAAAACGGTGAGCCAACGAGGACTGTCTCAGTAATTACTCATGCACCGTCGGTGCATCCGCATGCGGCACGAAGCACCTGCGGCAGCGTGCCTCATACATCCCAGTGGCGCCGACGGCAACTCGCTCTTCGGATTCAAAGGTACGTTGCGAGTAGTTCGCCGGCTGACCGCACTTCATACAAATAGCGTGAGTCTTGGTGATGTACTCCGCGATCGCGAGCAACTGCGGCATCGGCTCCCAAGGTTTGCCGGTGTAGTCCTGATCAAGACCTGCGATGATCACGCGGACGCCGCGTCTGGCCAGCTCATTGGCCACGCTCACTAGTTCGTTATCAAAAAACTGGGCCTCATCAATCCCCACCACTTCAGTGTCCGACTCAACCTTCGCCAGCACTTCGGCCGCCGTTTGAATGTTGGCCGACTCATGTCGCATCTCCGAATGCGAAACGATGTGATCGTTTGAGTACCTCACGTCGACATGTGGTTTGAAGACCTGGACCTTCTGCCGAGCGATCTTTGCGCGTCGCAGGCGTCTGATTAGTTCTTCCGACTTTCCGGAGAACATGGAACCGGCGATGACTTCGATCCAGCCCTGGTTCGAGCGCAAGTGGGGAGTAGGCTCGTCGTCGTTGATGTGTGCTATCAGCTCATCCATTTTGTTTGCGTGTCTTCTAAGTCTCCTCGTTCGGAAAATACAGTGCTGAATTATAGAACGGGGCGAACGCCGCAATTAGTGCGAGCTCAAAACTCATCGAGCGGGTTACCAGATCGCGAGAGAGAATTCCCCACGCACCTTCACGGCTGCGCACGTCGCGCTTGCCGGATACTTCATCGATCACAAGTCCCAACTCCGTACGACCTTCGATGACCTTCTTCGCGAGTGCGTCGGGAACACTGATCGACGGCGAAGAGCCGAAGTGACCCTGCCTGCCATTCGTCGCATAGGCCCAGCCGCGCAGAAACGTATGCCACTCGCCTTCGATCGAAATCGAATGAAAGCCGCCCTCAAGGCCGACGTAAAGTTCCGCTTCCAGGCGGCGGCTCCGAAGTAAGTCGCGGACGGCGAGCGCCCTTTCGCGAGCGCCTTGCATGAGTTCCCAGTCGGTCAACGGCATTGCCGGAATGTTGGTCTCCACTGCGCGTGCGACCACGTTAATTTCGCTCCACGAGCGGTCAATCTTGGCAATGCGCGCCACGCTCGCACGAACAGCCATGACCTTGGCGGCCCGTTCCGAGCCTACGGCAATCGTTTTGATTTGTGTCCGGGAATGCGTGGGGTTCAAATTAACCTGATTGGCGCCAACTTGCTGACTTGCGGAACGTGTCAGAGGCTATAACACACAAGTGTGCGGCGTCAAAAGCAGCCGCTGGGACGTGCTGAACAATCCGTTGCGGCTTTGAACTTCGGACTTTGTCCTTTGAGTTTCCTTTCGATCTTCTCAGCACCAAGAAGCAAATTAGCAGTACCAAGTTCCCACGACCAGGGTCTAAGTTCAGTTCCTTGACATTCAATTGGGCGGTTGTTGTAATCGAACAAGTCAGACAACCTTACGACTCGCTTTTCTGCCGGAGGTATTCGCCTTGTCAGTTGATGACCTGGTTTACGACTGGAACAACATTGAGCCAGCCTTTCGCGCGCCGAACCGTCACATCGGTTTTGACGATGAAACTCTGCGCGATGGACTGCAGTCGCCTTCCGTTCGCGAACCTTCGGTGGAGAAAAAGATTGAACTGCTCCACCTCATGAACGCGCTGGGCATTGATACAGCAGACATCGGATTGCCTGGAGCAGGCGGGACACACGCAGCCGGCGTCGAACAACTGGCCCGCGAGATTGTGGAACAGAAGCTCTCGATCCGGCCCAACTGCGCAGCGCGCACACATCGCAGCGACATCATTCCGATTGTGGAAATTTCTCAACGTGCAGGCATTCTCATTGAAGCTTGCACTTTCATCGGCTCGTCGTCGGTCCGCTTCTTTGCCGAAAACTGGACACTGGATAAGCTGCTGGAAATGACAGAAGACGCAGTCACTTTTGCGGTGAGTCAGGGCGTGCCTGTCATGTATGTTACTGAAGATACGACGCGGGCCGATCCTGAAACGCTACGCGCACTCTACACTGCGGCGATTCGTTGTGGCGCAAAGGCCGTTTGTGTTTGCGACACCGTGGGACACTCCACACCAGACGGCGCGCGTTCAGTCGTTCGCTTTGTGAAGAGTATTGTCGAAGAGCAGGGCGGCGGTGTCAGAGTCGACTGGCATGGCCATCAGGATCGCGGACTGGGAGTGATCAATTCGATTGCCGCCATCGAAGGTGGGGCGGACCAGGTCCATGGCTCAGCCCTGGGAATGGGCGAGCGTGTGGGAAACACACCGCTGGATCAGTTGCTGGTCAACCTGAAACTCATGAGCTGGATCGATAATGACCTGTCCAGGTTGGGTGAATACTGCGCGGTTGCTTCATCAGCCTGTGAGTGGACCATCCCTCATAACTATCCTGTCTTTGGACGCGACGCCTTCCGCACCGCAACAGGGGTGCATGCAGCTGCCGTGATCAAGAGTTATCGCAAAGGCGATCGTGCCCTCGCAGACCTCGTTTACTCGGGCGTGCCGGCAGGCCTATTTGGTCTGGAGCAAATCATTGAGATCGGACCAATGAGCGGCAGGTCAAATGTGATCTATTGGCTTGAGAAACGCGGCATCGAGCCCAGTGATGAACGCGTGAATCGTATCTATGAACACGCCAAACAAGCGTCCTGTGTCCTCGAAGAAGAGGACATCAGGCTACTTGTGTCGTAGCTTTGAAGATTCTTTACTCAAAAAAATCGGCCTTAATCACTTTAGTAATACCCGATGTGTCAAGTCAGTTTCTGCAGACTCGTATCACGTTTTCCCATCGCGCAACTGGGGAGTGAAAAGCTTGACGCCCCACGATCGGGTTGCTAGACTTCAAACACTTCTCAACGCCAGGGGCCCGACGCATACCGCGTCGTTCAAAAGGGTTTCCCCCAGACCCGCGCAAACGGCGCAGTCTGATTTTGCTAATCAATGGAGGTGCTGCGTGGGCTTCAAAGTCGGCCAGAAAGTCGTTTACCCCAACCACGGAATCGGGACGATCGAGCAAATAGAACAGAAGCAGATAGGCACAACCTCACTACCGTTTTATACGCTCCGTCTCGCAGCAAACAATTCTCTCGTTCTAGTCCCCGTTTCAAATGCATCGGAAGTTGGCCTGAGAGCCCCAATCTCCTCAGGCGAGTGCGAAATGCTGCTCAAAGCATTGAGCGATGATTTCACTGCACCTGCAAACGACTGGAAGGATCGGTTTAAGGAATTCTCCGAGAAGATGCGCACGGGCGATATCTTTGAAGTTGCCGACGTCCTCAAGCATTTGACCTATCTCAGCCATTTGAAGCCGCTCTCGTTTCGCGAACAGCGGATGCTCGAACGGTCTCATTATCTGGTTGTGTCGGAGTTGGCGGCGGTCTGCCGGCAACCTGAATGCAACATCGAGCCACGTGTCGAGCAAGCCCTCACTCGTGCCTGCTCCAAACATGACCGGCGCCCCGTAAGGCTACGGGCTGCTGGAGCCGCTGCGGGTCATTAAACTCCGGCTCGTCCAAATCAGTCGATTGCCTCAGTTTTATAGCCAATCGCCGTCGTTCCTTGCCATAGGCCTGCATCGTCCCGAGCACCAGCGTGTTATAATCCGGCTCACCATAACCATGGTACAGCCCGGCTGGCCCACCCCCTTTTAGAAGCATGCCCGAACCGCCAAGTTATCTTTTCAGCCTGATGTTCGCACCGGATGACGCCGTATCCTCTCTCGGCATCGGAATGATTCTTCTAAAGGTGGGAGTTGTACTGCTACTCGTCGCGGCCAATGGTTTCTTCGTCGCTGCGGAATTTGCCCTCGTAGGTGCGCGGCGCTCGCGGATAGAAGCGCTCGCGGCATCCGGCAAGACTTCCGCGCAGCGACTCCTAAAACTCCTCGACAACCTAAACGCGTACCTTTCCGCTTGTCAGCTGGGTATTACACTCGCTTCGCTTGGTCTCGGTTGGGTTGGTGAACCGGTGATTGCGCGCATGCTTGAGGCGCCACTCTCCGGATTGTCTGATGCCTGGAGACATGGGCTCGCATTTGGAATCGGGTTTTCGATTATCACAGCACTGCATATTGTTCTTGGTGAACAGGCACCCAAGTTGCTCGGCCTGGCGCGCGCTGAAAAAGTAGCGCTCACTACTTCGCTTCCGCTGTTGGCTTTCTACCGCGTCTTTCAGTGGCCCATTAGCGCCCTCGACTGGGCCAGCGCCCATACTGTGAAAATACTGGGCCTGCAGCCTTCTTCAGAACATGCCTCAAGCTATACCGAAGCAGAGTTGCGCCAACTAATCGATCTTTCTCGCGAGGGTGGCCACCTGCGCGCTGAGGAGCGGCGATTGATACACAGGGTATTCGAGTTCTCAGACACTCTAGTTCGCGAGGCCATGGTTCCGCGCACCGCCATCGCCGCGATCGCGAGTGGCTCGAACCTCGAGAAAATAACCAAGGCGTTCGAACAGAACCGCTATTCGCGACTGCCTGTTTATCGTGAATCCATCGACGACGTAATCGGTTTCATTCACAGTAAGGATGTGATGCCTTACCTGCTGCATCCGGAGAAATTTCGCATTGAAGACGTGACGCAGTCTCCACTCTACGTTGTGGACACGGCGCGACTTGAAGACGTATTGCGTCAGATGCAGAAAGCGAAGTCCCACTTCGGCTTCGTGGTCGACGAGCACGGTGGTCTGGAAGGAATCATCACGCTCGAAGACTTGCTCGAAGAGATTGTCGGCGAAATCTCTGACGAACATGACGAAGAGGTCAACGAACAGATCTCTCCGGTGAATGATTGCGAGTATCTGCTGGAAGGCGGGCTAGCCGTGCGCGACTTGAACCGCCGGCTGAAACTCTCTGTGCCTGAATCGGAAACTTACACCACGATTGGTGGGTTCCTAATGACGGCGGCAGGCCATGTGCTGAAGCCTGGCGAGACAGTCGATCACAATGGGCTTGTGTTCCAGATTGAGCGGGTCGAACGGCGCCGCGTAATGCGTGTACGTCTCACGCTTCCCCGCGAAAGTGAAGGAGCCGAGTCCCCGCCAACTGTGGAAGGCGCGCGCGCGGCCTCGTAAGAAATGCTGTCCGATTGCTGATTGCCGAAGGAGCTAACTCAAGATGAGCTGGATTGATCAGATCCAAGCCCGGGAGATTCTGGATTCGCGCGGGAACCCAACCGTGGAGGCGGAAGTCACGCTCGTGGGCGGAGAAATAGGTCGCGCGGCCGTTCCTTCCGGAGCGTCAACCGGCGAACACGAGGCTGTTGAGCTTCGCGATGGCGACAAGAAGCGATACGGCGGAAAAGGTGTCTTGAAGGCGGTCCGAAACGTCAACGACATCATTGCACCAGCTCTCGAAGAGATGGACGCCCTGGATCAGACAGAAATCGATCATGCCCTGATCGATCTTGACGGCACATCGAACAAATCCAAGCTGGGCGCTAATGCTCTGCTGGCCGTCTCGCTCGCGACCGCGAGAGCTGCGGCCGCTTACCTTGAAATTCCGCTTTACAGTTATCTCGGCGGACCAAACGGTCGAACCCTTCCGCTCCCGATGATGAACATCATCAACGGCGGGGCACATGCCGACAACAATGTCGACTTCCAGGAATTCATGGTTGTTCCGGTAGGCGCCACCACCTTCAGCGAAGCGCTTCGCATGGGCACCGAGATTTTTCACTCATTGAAAGCGGTGCTGAAAAAGAAGGGTCACAGTACGAGCGTCGGAGACGAAGGAGGATTCGCTCCAAACCTGCGCTCGAACGAAGAAGCAATTGAAACAATTCTCGAAGCTATTCCACAGGCAGGTTACACGGCAGGCACAGACTGTTTGCTGGCACTCGACCCGGCTGCGAGCGAATTTTACGACGGTAAGTCTTACGTCTTCAAGAAAAGTGACAAGCGAAAGTTGTCGAGCGATGAGATGGTCGCTTTTTGGAAGAGTTGGTGCCAACAGTATCCGATCATCTCCATTGAAGACGGCATGGCAGAAAACGACTGGGCGGGATGGAAGACGCTGACGGACGAGCTTGGCCAATCAGTGCAGCTTGTTGGTGACGACTTGTTCGTGACGAACACCGAGTTCCTGCGCAAAGGAATCGAGATGGGCGTCGCCAATTCGATCCTGATCAAAGTCAATCAAATCGGAACCTTGACTGAAACACTCGATTGTATTGAGTTAGCAAAAACCAACCGCCGCACGGCAGTAATCTCGCACCGTTCCGGTGAAACGGAAGATCCTTTCATTGCAGACCTCGCAGTCGCGACTAACGCCGGGCAAATAAAAACCGGCTCTTTGTCACGAACTGACAGAATCGCAAAGTACAACCAACTGCTGCGTATCGAAGAGGACCTGCGCAGCGCCGCCCGTTTCCCCGGACGCGGTGCGTTTTATCAAATCTCCCCTGGACCACTCACGAACAAGACACAAAAGAAGACTCGCGCTGCCAGACGCTGACTGCTCACGAAAGCGCAGTTGAACCCGAGCTCTCAGGTATGACATCTACAAGTGATCAATGGCAGCGTGACGAGTACACAATTAGTACCGACGTTGCCCGTCTGGACTTCGGAATGATCCAGAAGTTTCTTACGAAAGAATCTTACTGGGCGACCGGTCGAGACTTGTCGGTCGTAGAACGCTCGGTTAAGAACTCGCTGAACTTCGGTCTTTATCATGGCGATAGACAGATAGGCTTTGCGCGCGTGATCACCGACTACGCCACGTTTGCCTGGCTCGCTGACGTGTTCGTGCTCAGTGAATATCGCGGACGCGGTTTAGGGAAATGGATGGTTGAGGTGATCCTCTCCCACCCCAGGCTGCAGGGATTTCGTCGTTGGGTTCTAGCGACAAAGGACGCTCATGAACTCTATCGCGGTTACGGGTTTCATGAGCTGAAGCGCCCGGAACGCTGGATGGAACGCCCGGATCCGCAGATGCGCGAAAGCCCTGACTACTGGCACGACAGCTCCCCAGACAGCGCAAGTCCGTCCGCAGAATGATCAGATGACAATAAAACTCGCAGGTCCCCTTGCGCTAATCATCATTGACGGGTGGGGCCATTCGTCCGTGCGTGAAGGCAACGCGATCGCGTTGGCTGCAACGCCTTACTATGATGAGTTAACGGAAGCCTATCCGCACACCCTGCTCGAAGCCTCAGGCACGCGCGTTGGTCTGCCGGCAGGAATCATGGGTAACTCCGAGGTCGGGCACTTGAATATCGGATCCGGACGCGTCATTCGCATGGATGTCTCGCGAGTTGATTACGACATTGCGACTGGCGAGTTCTTCAAGAATCCGGTTCTCGTCGCGGCGATTGACGGAGTCAAGAAGAGCGGCAAGTCTCTTCACCTGATGGGACTCGTCTCTGATGGGCAGGTACATTCGTCTCTGGAACATCTCTACTCGCTGCTCCGACTGGCAAAAGCAAACGAACTCGAGCGCGTCTTCGTTCACTGCTTTCTTGATGGGCGCGATACGCCTCCGCAGTCCGCCGTCAAGTACATTGCCGAGTTGCAAAGCAAGCTGGATGAGATCGGGTGCGGCAGAATCGCTTCTCTTGTAGGCCGCTATTACGCAATGGATCGTGACAAGCGCTGGGAGCGAACCAAGCGTGCCTATGATCTATTGGTGCATGCCGAAGGCGAGCGCGCATTCGACTCGATCGCTGCTATCCAACGCGCTTATGAGCGCGGCATCACTGACGAATTCATGGAACCCATCGTGATAAAGGGAAACGATGTCGAACCGGTGACAACTATTCAGAACGACGATACCGTTATTTTCTTCAACTTCAGGCCAGACCGTGCGCGACAGCTAACTCGCGCGCTCGCTATAGCAGGCTTCAACGAGTTCCCTGTTGAGGATCGGCCTCGAGTCAATTTTGTTTGTTTCACTCTCTACGACCGAACTTTTCCCCTGCCGATTGCGTTTGGACCTAACGACCACAAAAATGTTTTGGCGGAAGTCTGGGGAGAAGATAGCGTGCGCAATTTGCGTCTTGCCGAAACAGAGAAGTACGCGCACGTCACCTATTTTTTTAATGGCGGCGTGGAAAAGGAATATCCCTGCGAACGGCGACTGCTTGTCCCCTCCTCTAAGATTTCCACCTATGATCTCCAGCCCGAGATGTCGGCTTTCAAGGTTACTGAGAAACTGCTCGGCGCGATTCAGGAAAACCAAACGGATGTTTTCGTGATCAACTTTGCCAACCCTGACATGGTTGGTCATACGGGGAAACTGGATAAGACGATCGAAGCGTGTCAGTACGTCGACACCTGCCTGGGCTGGATCACGAAAGCGATCCGGCAGGCCGATGGGGTCACGATGATCACGGCGGATCATGGCAACGCGGAACAGATGCGCAACCTTGAATCCGGGCAGCCGCACACCGCCCACACAAGTAATCCTGTCCCCTTTCACTTAATCGACGAAGCCGCTCGCGGTCTTAAGTTGCGCGATGGGGGTGCGCTTGAAGACATCGCTCCTACAATGCTGGGTTTACTTGGCGTGGCTCAGCCTGTTGAGATGACTGGGCGCGATCTGAGAGACTTATAGAAGTTTGCAGTGATTATTGGTGAGCTTCGATCCACAAAACATTCTGGTAATCGACTTCGGGCAACTGGGCGACGTTGTGCTCAGCCTGCCATCACTGCGGGCGATTCGAGAGCGCTTCCCGCGAGCAACAATCACAGTGGCCGTTGGGAAGCCAGGTGCCGAGGTCGTTAGTCTTTCCGGTTATGCCGACGCCACGCTCGTAGTTGATCGGGTCGCTTTGCGTGACGGCTTCAAGCCTCTCTCGTTGATGCGCGTCTTTACCATCGTCAAAGATGTGCGCCGCCGCAAATTCGATTTCGTGATCGACCTGCACAGTCTTTCGGAAACCAACCTGCTAGGCTTTCTCTCAGGCGCGCCGCAGCGTCTCTATTCGCGTCGACCTAATCGCTCCCTGGATTTCCTCTCGAACTATCGCCCGCGTCCCCCGTTGGAAGAAGAAGTTCCCAAGCGACATTTAGTTGATCGCTATCTCGACGTTTTGATTCCCCTCGGCGTGACAAAAGCCGCTCGCTTACCGCAACTCAGGTTGCGCGCGCAAGACAACGCTGCAGTCGAGCAGATACTCAAGAAAGCGAAAGTCAATTCCGGCACGCCGTTAGTGGGACTGTTTCCCGGTGCGGGCCATCCCGGTCGCCGCTGGCCACTCGAAAATTTTGCCGAACTTGCTGACTACTTAATTAGAAATCACGGAGTGCGCGTTCTAGTATTCGCCGGGCCGGAAGAGCGCGCGCTGATGCAGCAGATGCGCGCCGTCTTCCCCGCCACCACTCTACTCATCGATACGCTTTCGATCCCCCAACTGGCTGCGGCGCTGGCCCGGCTTGCCGTATTTGTTTCCAATGATACAGGCCCAATGCATGTCGCTGTCGCAGTCGGAACGCCGGTTGTGGCGCTCCTTGATCGACCAACTCCCAACAGTTTCGTTCCAATAGAAAACCACCATCGCGTGATCTACAGTCGGACTATTACAGAGATCACCACCGAGGAAGTTTACGGCGTTGCGCGCGAGCTGCTCGCGGCCAGTCGGCTGGACAATCTAATGGCCCGCACTCATAACTAAAATATTCGATAGGGAATTATTCTCGTGGCAATAAACAATACAAGGAAGTGGTCTGCTTTTGTTGTCCTCTGCGCTGCTCTCGCGACGGCTTCGATTTTTTTCACCTCATGTAATGCTGACAGCCAAACCCAACGCGACAACACAGTCGTAACTGAGAGCCCCACATCACAACCCGCCGCGACTACTAGAGAAACAACGAACGCCTCAGGTCCGGTAGGGGACAAGGAGCTGGCACTTGCTGTTGATAGCTTGATCGATACGAACGAGTTCGCTGCGGCACGATGGGGTATCTCCGTCATTAAAGTTAAGGACGGGCGCACCCTTTACGAGCGGAACGCCGACAAGCTGTTCACTCCCGCGTCGAACATGAAACTTTTTCCTACTGGAGTGGCGCTGGAACTTCTTGGCCCTGATTACCATTGGCGAACGTCCGTCTACGCCGCGACGCAACCTGATGCCGGCGGCACCTTAAATGGCGATCTCATTCTCTACGGTCGGGGAGCTCCTGATCTTGTTGCCCAAACCAGGAAGGAGGGAGGAGGCTCGCTGGCCCAGCTCGCGGCTGATCTTTACAACCACGGCTTGCGTCGCGTGACGGGTAACGTCATCGGCGACGAAAGTTACTTTCGTGGAGATCCAGTCGGCGATGGTTGGCAATGGAACGACATGCAGTGGTATTTCGGCGCAGAAGCGAGCGCTCTGACCGTCAACAACAACGAAGTCGGTATCAACGTCTTTCCTCCCGAGAAATCCGGCGAAACTCCTCTTGCAAAAGTTACCGATCTTAGTGGGTACGTTACCGTAATGAACGAGATGAAGACCGTGGACAGCTCAGAAAAGTTGACCTTGGGCATTCATCGCGGATTGTCCGACAACACCGTTACCATCTGGGGCACATTTCCCTCCGGAAGCAAGGGGTTTGGCGCCCGCCTTTCCGTTCACCAACCTTCTCTCTGGGCGGCAAGACTTTTTCTCGAGGCCCTCAAGTCTCATGGCATAACGATCGAAGGCGGCGCCCAATCGCGCGACTCGCGCCAGCCTCCGAGTGAGCGCTTCGATCCTTCAAAAGCAACTGAGCTGGCCTTCACATCGAGCAAGTCCCTCGGGGAAATCGCAAAGCAGACCAACAAGGAAAGCATCAACCTGTATGCGGAACTGATCCTGCGGACACTGGGCCGCGAGCGCGGTACCCTGATCTCTGCAAATGAAACAGGCGGCAGGGAGCGGGGCGATGACGAAGTCGGGCTCGGAATAATTCGACTCTGGCTCAGTCGCGCGGGGGTTTCGATGGCAGGCATGGCGCTTCATGACGGGTCGGGACTTTCCCGTCTCGACCTGATCTCCCCGAGGGCCTTTACCAGTCTAATGAAGGAACTCTCCCAACGAGGCAGCGCTTCTGTTTTTCGAGACTCTTTACCTCTTGCAGGCCGAGATGGAACGCTGGGTGGCAGGCTCGTCACACTAGCGGATCGGGTCTCAGCCAAGACGGGATCCCTTACTTATGACAACGCCCTCACAGGCTATGTGAATGCGGCAAACGGCGAAGTTTTGGCGTTTTCCATCATCTGCAATGACGAGATAGTCAGACACACCAGCACTCAAGCCATCGACCAGATCGTCTCAGTTCTGGCCGCTTATCCGGGTCCTTTTAAGGAAATCGCCACAAAATAACCCAAACCCGACACAGTTTGCCCTAGACAAACATAGTTCAACAGACTATTATTGCCATGCCGCGACAACCGGGCGCGGCCTCCGCCCTTGTCGACGGACCTACCTGCCCCAGCTTTCCAAAGCCAATACCTCAGCGTTTCAGGAGCAACCGTATATGTTGAAACGAATCAACACTGTCACCTTATTTGTCATAGTCCTTCTAGCCGGCTGTACAAATCTTTTTGCCCAAGCCAGTCTCTCAGCAAAACCGAACGCATTTCGGCCGGCCACGGCGCCAGTTGAAAGCGATCGAATTAGAGACGGCTTAGTCGGGCCAGTTCGCCGTGTGCGCACTGAGATCATCAAGCTTTCCAATAGCGACGGCAAACTCAGTGAAGGTAAACGCTCGCTGCTGGAAGTGGTCTCTTACGACGTCAAGGGAACGAAGGTTGAAAATCAGTACTTCCCGGTAGCTGGTGGAACGCTCACTGGAAAAGAGATGTACAAGTACGATGATAAGGGCAACATCAGCGAGATGACGCTTCTGAATGATGACGGCTCCCTCATGGGAAAAGAAATTTATAAGTACGAGTTCGACTTCGCGGGGAACTGGAGCAAGATGACAACCTCGGTTGCCGTAATTGAAGCCGGGAAGATGAGCTTTGAGCCAACCGAAGTCACCTACCGCTCGATCATGTATTACCTAGATGAGAATATGGTGAGGATGGCGCAGCCTGGTGCACAGCCCTCTGTCACAAACCCAGCGTCAACCCTTACAGAAAGTAATTCATCCCCCGCGAATGCGGAACCCAAGCCGCAGCCTGGTAACGATGCGGCAACGAGTAACTCAAATCAGAAACTCGCGGCCACCATGCCCTCTACGACAAACGTTGGCGATAAGATGAAGGTAACTGCCGAAGTACGGAATACTGCGAACTCAAACACTGCAGCTAGAGTTGTAATCGACTCAGAACCTCCCCCCTCCAATCCTGCGCCGCGGCCGCCGCTGAAACCCGTCTCCGGTGGCGTTCTAAATGGCACCGCACTTTCTCTTCCTCCTCCTCTCTATCCCGAAACAGCGAAGAGAATGAGGGCCTTCGGCTCAGTGTTGGTGGAAGTAGTTATTGATGAAAACGGCAAAGTGGTTTCTGCTCAAGCCACCAGCGGCCCGGGGACGCTGCGCGATGCAGCAGTTCAAGCGGCACTGAAAGCGCGATTCTCGCCCACAACTCTCTCCGGGATGCCGGTCAAAGTCTCAGGAATTATCAGCTACAAGTTCTCTCTCGCTCCGTAACTCCGACAGCGGCGCATCGGGCCGCCAGTGCGTCGCTTCCCCCCCATATATTCTCCCTTTGAAATAGAGGAGCTATTCTCATGGCATTGACGGGACACCTCAGCGACCTTTCGCTTTCCGAACTCATTGAGTTCTTCTGTAATCAGCGCAAATCTGGCCGGCTCAAAGTTCTCTATCCCCTTGGTGCGGGTTATTTCTACCTGCTAGCCGGTTCGGTTGTAGATGCACGCATCGGCGTCCTGAGCGGAATCGACGCGGTCTATTACGCACTGACACTGGCGAACGCCAGGTTTGAGTTCAGTGGTTCAGCTGAGTCAACTGAACGCACAATCAATCAACCCTGGACGCAAGTTGTTCTGGAAGGCCTGAGGCGTTTGGATGAGGGGATCACACCTGCGGAAGCATTTCCGGAGGGTTATGTACAGGAGAGCGAAGAGGTGATCGAAGGAGTGCCGAGTCTGTCGCCGAGTCCTGTTGAGGTCGGGCATACTTCTCACATCCCTGCATTTCTTTCATTCATGAGTAACGAAAGTGCCAAGCGCAGGCCGCTGGTAGCGGGAGCAGTCGTAGTTGCCTTGTTAGCGATTGTCGGCGCGATAGGTATTCCCGCGGGCTGGTATAGCCGAACGAAACCTGTAGCCGTCGCCGTGAGTCAGCCTGTTGAACCAGTCGTCTCTGAAGTTCAGCCGGTGACTCCGCCAACACCTGAACTCTCGACAACCGAAGCCGCCCCGGACTCCCATGCGGAAGATGCCGCACTCGCGGCCAAACGTCAGCGGGAAAAGGATCGGGCTAAGGCGCGTGAGGGGAAAGAGGCAATCCTGCATGGGTCAACCGCTCTACCGCCTGTCTCAGCCGGCGGACCAAACAAGGTTGCCGTCACTGTCACTTACGATGAATCCGGTCGCGTGACCCAGGCCTCGGGGGGAGATGCTTCAGCCCTGCGAATAGCGCGTCAAAAACGTTTTCCTCCAGGAAAAGCCGGCACTGCTACAGTAACGATTCCGATCAACTAAGAAAAAGCCAAATGGGGGAACGGGGTAAGAGGCGAAGACGACTCACGTCATTTCGTTCCCCGTTTCCTCGTTCCCCTATTCCCCTGACCCGTTTATCCCCACCACACGTAAAACCAAAAGTAGCGCCCGCTTCAGACCCAGCTCTCGCTGACGCGGATCAAACCATTCATCCAAAGTGTGGGTATTGCCCGAAGAGCCACCAGCGCCCAGGGTAATCGCAGGGATCCCCATGGCGATTGGTACGTTGGAATCTGTCGAAGCGCGATCCAAACAGCTGGTGATGCCTAACGCGCGTGTGACTTCCTGGGCGAGTGTAACAAGTGCCGAAGCTGCGGAAGTTTCTCCACTGGGCCGTTCTCCGATCAAGTTCACCTTCAACTCGAGCGGCCCTGTCGCTTCGCGACGCGCTGCGTTTTCGTCTTCTGCTGCTTCACGAACGGCGCGGCGAAAGAATGCATCAAGGCGCAAGAGCGCAGATTCACTTACTGATCGCAGGTCCACATCCATCGCGGCTTCGCTGGGTATCGCATTGATGCTGGTACCGCCCTCTATGTGACCGACATTAAAAGTCGTTCTTGGATCCGCGGGCGCGGGATAGGACGCAAGGCGAGAAATAGCCCTACCCAAGGCATGAGCCGGATTTGGGACGCCAAAGTCACCCCATGAATGGCCTCCGGCTCCCCGGATAACCACTCGATAGCGACGTGAACCGAGTGCTGCATTGGTGATTCGTTCTACTCCTGAGCCATCAAAACTGACAAAAGCGTCAATCTGATTAGCCCATTCCCCGGCGGTTAGCAGATGTCGCACGCCGCGCAGATTGCCCGCGCCTTCTTCCCCTACCGTAGTGACGAAGAGAATCGAGCCTTCGGTTTCGATCTTTCCGCTTTCTAATGCCTGCGCGAGGGCAGTCAATGCGACGAGCCCGCAGCCATCATCGGCGATGCCCGGAGCCAGAAGTCTTACGCCATGCCGGCGCACTGTGACATCGGTCCCTGGGGGAAAGACAGTATCCAGATGCGCGCTGACTGCAAGGAGCGGCGAGGCCGAGCGGCCCGCGCGCAACGCGACACAGTTTCCCACTTCGTCAATTCTCGCGCCCGTTAGTCCAATACTGATAAACCGACCGCGCAGAAATTCCGCGCGCTCCCGCTCGCCGAACGGGGGTGCGGGGATTGAGCAGATCTCTATTTGCTGCTCGGTAATCTCTTGAGCGCGAAGTTCGAAGAAGGTAAAGGCAGTCCGAACTTCCCGCGAATCGAGCAGTTCCTGAATCTGGGTGTTATTTCTGACAACCATTTCGTTAGGGAATCAAGGCTAAGTTACAAAACAAACGGCAACTTGCACCGTTTCGAGCGATAAAGTTGTCAGCATCTCTTTACGCTGCTAGGATCGAGACAGAGTTGCTTGTAAAAGTCTTTGCTCATCAGCAACCCTTTCGAATCCCTAAAGAGCTCAATCGCTCGCACGACCTTTAAACTTAGTCATGGCTCTTCTGAAGATCACCGATGCAAGCGGCCGGCAGTGGGAGTATAACTTTCCGGCACAGGGCGTGTGCAACATTGGGCGCGCTCCTGATAATGCCGTCGTGATCGACGACCCGCGCGCTTCACGCTATCACGCGCACATAAAATCAACTTCCGAAGCTTCATTCACCATTGTCGATGGCGCCATGATTAATGGACAGCTACGACGCAGCGCCAATAAAGTCTTCATCAACGGTGAGCCCCAACTTGAGTCTGAACTCAAGGACGGCGACCGAATCACAATCGGCGCGAGTACTCTGCGCTTTGAACAGGCGCCGGAAGAGCGCACGAGCGAAGTGCGTTACGACGATAAGCCGCTGGGCCATACGCAGCTCCTGATCTCCGCAAACGATGTAATGACGACGGTGTTGCACGGGAAAAGCGACCCGGGCGTCGCAAACTCACCCTCGCGTGACAAGGTCCTCGAAGCCCTTCAACGCAAGGCCAACATCCTCAGCGCGCTTTACGAGATGAGTAAGACCCTTGGTTCGGTCTTCGATCTCGATGCGATTTTTGCGAAGGCCACGGACATTATCTTCCGTTCTACGCCTGCTGATCGCGTTGTTGCGCTACTCGCTGAGGGCAATGGTGACGGAAACCTTGAAGATGTAAAACTCAATCCAATCGCGATGCGGGCCCGCGATCAGAAACTGGACGACCATGCTCGCAGGCTGAGTATCGGTCGGACAATTACGAGGAAAGTGATGCGGGATCGTGTGGCGCTTCTTTCCCAGGATGCAGCTTCAGACGAAGAGTTCGCGGGGGTCGATTCAATCGTTTCCCAGGGTGTACGTTCCACAATTTGTGCTCCGCTCGTCGCTGAGTCGCGCGTGCATGGCGCACTCTACGCGGACCGTCTCGATCCCTTTGCCGCTTTCAAACCCGACGACCTGGAACTGATCAGTGCTGTGGCCGCCCAAACGGCAATCGCGGTTGAGAACGCGCGCGCGCATGAACGATTGGCGCGCGAAGAAGTAGCGCGCGCAAATTACAGCCGGTTCCTGCCCGAGTACGTCGTCAAACAGATGCTGGACAATCCGGAATCATTCAAACTCGGCGGCGTCAACCAAACGATCACGGTTCTGTTTGCCGACATCCGCGGCTTCACGCGGATCTCTGAACATGCGCCGCCGGAAGAGATTGTGAGCCTACTGAATAAATATTTTTCTGCGATGACCGATATCATCTTCGCCCATGGGGGGACGCTGGATAAATATCTCGGGGACGGAATGATGGCCCTCTTCGGTGCGCCAACTACGACGCCCGAAGATGCTTCCAACGCGTTGAACGCCGCTGTCGCGATGCAACGCCGCATCATCGGGATTAATCAGGAACTGCGGGAGGAGGGCTTGGTCGAGATTGGTGTGGGAATCGGTCTGCATACTGGTGAGGTGACTGTTGGATACATTGGCTCCGAACGCCGTTCCGAGTACACGGCGATCGGCGACGCGGTAAACACGGCCTCAAGACTCGAGGCCAACGCCAAGGGCGGTGAAATTTTGGTCAGTGAGGCGACGGCGAAAGCGGCGGGTAATCGTTATCGCATGACGAAGCGTGAACCGATCACTGTGAAGAATCGCCAACAGCCGGTAGTCCTCTTTGATGTCGACTGGCAGCGTGCGAGCGGCTCTCTCTAAACAGGAATGATCAGTGCGACCGAAAATTTACCGGTCAGAACAAGGTCAAGGAGGCTGAGCAGTATTGGTGGACAGGTCGAACACACCTTAGCAGTTCGGGCCTGTTCACCATTTATTTTTGAAACGCTATGTCCTTCATGAGCAAGACCAGTTCGTTCATTGGCCTAAAGGCGCTGCGCAATCTCGTCTCGGATACGTTAGCGATCGACATGGGCTCTGCCAGCACGATCATTGCCGTCCGCAAACGCGGAGTGGTGATTGACGAGCCCTCGGTGGTGGCGATTGATAAGTTGACAGGTGCAGTACTGGCCGTCGGCAACGAAGCCCAGAAGATGCAGGGGCGTGAAGCGCGCGACGTGACAGTTATTGCGCCCTTGATAGATGGCGTGGTCGCCGATTTTGAAACCACTCGCGCAATGCTCGACCACTTTGTGCAGGAATCTCGGAGTGGAATCTCCCACGTCAGCCGTCGCGCGATCATGAGTGTCCTCTCAGGGATGACCCAGGTAGAACAGCGTGCGCTGTTGAGCGCTGCGGAAGCGGCGCACATCGGCCGCGTTTACATGGTTGAAGAAGGACTGGCAGCCGCAATCGGCGCTGGAGTCGGCATCGGAGATCCCCATGCTTCCGCCGTGGTCGATATCGGTGCCGGTACGACGAATGTCGCCGCAATAGTGAATGGAGCGATCATCGCTTCGCGCGCCGAACGAGTTGGAAGTTCAGACATCGACGCTGCAATCATGGATCGACTGCGACGCCATCGCGGCCTGACTATCGGCATCCCCACAGCTGAGCGAATCAAGCTCGAGCTAAGCTCCGCAATCGAACCAAAAGATCCGCAACGCAAAATGGAAGTGCGAGGACGCGACGTGCAAACGGGCAACCCCGGGGCTGTGAACGTTACAGTATCCGAGGTTTATGCTGTAACGCTCCCCGTCATTCGGCGAATCGCCGAAGAGGTTCAGTCGACGCTAAGAGAGTTGCCGGCGGAAGTTGCTGGAGATATTTATGACCGCGGTCTGATGCTTACGGGAGGCGGCGCGATGCTTGACGGGTTGGCCCAATATCTCCAGCGAGAAGTCGGCCTCGCCGTCCTCGTTGCCGATGAACCACGTTTGGCAATCGTTCGCGGATTATCACAAATGTTCGACGAACCTCTGCTGCTCCGTCGGGTGGCCCGTACTGAGCCTCATCTGATCGATTTTCAGGACACGGTGCTTGAGTCGTTCGACTAGAAAAGACGTCTCGCCGGATCATCTCGGTATTTGTCCTTCCTTCCGTGTACTCCTAATGAGCATCACCGGGTTTTATCAGAGACAAATCACGGTCGCTCGCGTTTACGGCATTCCGGTGCGCATCGACTACCGCTGGTTTCCCGTAGTCGCACTCAGCGTCTGGCTGATCTCGAGAAACCTCGAGAGCCACGTCATTCAGCTCGGAGACTTCAGCCTACCACCACTCGACCAGACTACTGCGTGGGTGCTCGGAGCTATCACCACTGCCGGACTATTTCTCTCGGTCTTCGGACATGAGTTGTCTCATGCATTAATGGCCCGCGCCGAAGGAATTGAAATTGAAGAGATCGTTCTTCATCCCTTCGGGGGGCTGGCACGAATGAAGAGTGAGCCGGAGAATCCACGCGCCGAGTTTCGTATTGCGGTCGCCGGACCGGCCGCGAGTTTTTTGTTTGCGCTCGTGGCATTTGGGGGCGCGAAAGGAGCGGCGCTCGGTGAGTACGTCAACACCGTTATCGTCCTCTTCTTCCTTGCTTGGGGAAACCTGCTCCTGGCTCTCTTTAATCTCTTGCCTGGCTACCCACTCGACGGCGGACGGGTGTTGCGCGCGCTTTTGTGGCGCAACAGCGGGAACATCTCGCAAGCTACGCGCATGGCGGGCATCTGCGGGCTGCTAATCGCAGGTACTGTCATCCTGTTCGGGGTCTATATCCTCATCGCTCCCAGTTGGCGCCCGTCACAACCCTACTTCATGGGGGCGTGGTCGATCCTTGTTGGTCTATTTCTGCTGGACACCGCGGCCAAGGTCGTAAAGAGTTCCAAACGCGCGAGCACGGTAACAGTGCGCGATGCGATGTCGCCTCCGGTCTCGATCGCGCCGGAGTTAACGATCACTCAACTTATTGATGAGTTCCTTCCCCTGCACCGCCAGACAAGTTTTCCCGTTGCCTTAAACCAACAACTACATGGCATCCTCGCACTCGAAGACCTGAAAACCCTTCCTCGCGAACTTTGGCGGGTTACTCGAGCCCGGGAAGTAATGCGTCCCATCGCTCCACGCTTCTTTGTTGAACCGACAGCAACTCTTGATTACGCCAGTGAACTGATGAAGAGCAATGGCATTGGTTCACTGGCGGTAGTCAATAGGGAGGGAGAGCTAATCGGGTTCTTGCAAAGCGGAACTCTCAAGGCGCGCACTCGCAGGACGAAGCGTAACAACCTGAGGAGTTAGAATATCGTCATTGCCACATACTCCCTTTTTCGCGATAATCCTTACGGAGCTATCATTTTTCGGCTGAAGGACTTACTTAATGCTGGCGGTACTCGGAGCGCTCTTTGCCAACTCACTCATCACGCTCCTGAAGTTCGGCGCGGCCGTAATCACAGGGTCATCGGGATTGATGGCGGAGGCGCTCCACTCGCTCGCCGACACGACGAACCAGATATTCCTGCTTCTGGGTTTGCGATTCTACAAGCGCGCGCCTTCCGAGAAGCATCCCTTCGGTTACGGTAAAGAGCGTTTCTTCTGGTCTTTCATAGCGGCGATTTTCATTTTTGGCGTGGGTTCGACTTATGCGATCTATGAAGGCTTCGTAAAACTAAGTCATCCTCATGCGCCAGAAAAGCTGAAATGGGCGTACTGGGTTTTGGGTATTTCGTTTCTTCTGGAGTCGGGTTCGATAGCGCTGGCCATTTTTCAGGAAGTAAAAGAAGCGCATCACGAGGGCCTTTCGTTCTTTGCATACTTGAAGGAATCAAAAGATCCCACGGCAAAGACCGTGATCTTTGAAGACTCTGCGGCGCTACTGGGAATTCTGATCGCGACCGCGGGCATCCTCCTAACCGAATATCACACTGGTCCGGCCGCGGGCGCTTATTGGGACGGTCTCGCTTCGATCTTTATCGGTTTAGTTTTGGCAGTGGTGGCGTTTGTTCTTGCTCGCACGTCGCGTGGGCTCTTGCTCGGCGAAGCCGCAAATCCGAAAAGTGTGCGAGCGATCATTGATGCGATTGAAAGTCACCCAAACGTTGTGAAGGTAGTGGAACTCTTGACGATGCACCTGGGACCAAAGCAAATCCTGGTCAACGCTCACGTGAACCTTAAGGACGGTCTCTTAACCGAGGAAGTAGTTCGAACAAACGAAGAGGTGGAGACTTTGATTAAGAAGGCTGAACCAAAAGTTGCGCAAATGTTTCTGGAGACTGCGTGTCAGAGCACAAGCTCTCGCCCGGACCTTGTCCCGGAGCATATAGGGTAAGGCGGCAGGTTTCTCGATTGCCGGTTTGGTAAAACTACATTGTCATTTCTAAATCGCAAATCGGAAATCCTTAGGTTGAAATCAAGAAATGCTAATACTACTGCCATACACGGAGTACCTCAGAAGACTTGGTGAGCCGCGCAATATCGCGGATGTCGTCATTGTCTTCTTGGTCATGTATGCAGTATTGAAGCTAATTCGCGGGACCCGCGCCGCTCCCATGGTCGCGGGAATTGGAGCTTTTGCTCTCCTCTACCTCATCGCCGTCAAACAAAACCTGGCCACTCTGGAATTTGTACTGCGTGGCGGTCTGCTCTACATCGGCGTAGCGATTATTGTTCTCTTCCAGTCGGAAATTCGTCAGGCATTGATCACATTCGGCAATCGTTTT
Organism: bacterium; assembly: GCA_040005515.1. Classification (GTDB taxonomy): domain Bacteria; phylum Acidobacteriota; class Blastocatellia; order Pyrinomonadales; family Pyrinomonadaceae; genus PSRF01. The sequence goes on along the minus strand of JBDTYQ010000012.1, from coordinate 46,991 downwards.
CGCATGCCTTTCACGCGCCGTTACCAGGGGCAGTTTGGCGAAGGCGTATACGACGAGATCGTCCTTGCAGCGACAACGCTGTCATCGATCAAGACTGGCGCGTTGATAGTGATCGAACGCAACGTGGGCTTAAAGAACGTAACCGACGGTGGTGTGAAGCTGGACGCAGAGCTCAGTTACGATCTGCTGGTCAGTATTTTTAACCCTGCGTCGCCGCTCCATGATGGCGCCGTCGTTGTGCGCCGCCATCGCATCGCCGCTGCCTCGTGCTTTTTGCCTTTGACTTTGAATCCGAGGCTGTCGCGCGATCTTGGCACACGGCACCGAGCCGCCATCGGCGTCACCGAAGACACTGACGCGGTTGCCGTCGTTGTATCGGAAGAGACGGGACTGATCTCGTTTATTCAAGGCGGCCAAATCAAACGTGGACTCGACGCAACGAAGCTTCGTGCAGCAATCTTTCAAGCTCTCGAAGTCACTCGCAAACGAGAAAAAGAAAAGGAGAAGCCGAGTCTGGGTGAGGCCGACGCAGAGACTGAAGAGATTGCTTCCATCTGAACTGGTTTAGATTCGGGCTGAGCTTTTTATGCCGTTTCAGGACATCGAAGACATCGCTATTGTCGAACCGCTGCGCCCGCCGCGCGCGGGTACGCGCTTACTGCATAAGATCTTCGTCGAAGACTGGGGCCTGAAGATTCTCGCGTTGACGATCACCTTGTTGCTGTGGCTAGCTGTTACTGATGTAAATAAGCCTCGAACAATGCGACGGGCCGTGCAACTTAATTTCTTGCGTCCGAACAATTTGAGCATTAGCAATGACGCGCCTCACACGGTCGACGTGTTGTTGACGGGCACTCGCGAGCAACTAATCGGCCTCACAGTTCTGGATCTGGTCGCTACTGTAGATCTCAGCGACGACCGTGCGGGCGAGCGTATCGTAAGGCTTTCAACCGATCGTGTGCACATGGATCTCCCGCAGGGCGTAAAGATCGAATCGTTTCAGCCAACAGCGATTCCGGTTCGCCTGGAGCAACAGGTGACGAGTCAGATACCGGTTGAAATCAAGCTACAAGGGCATCCCGCAGAAGGTTATGAGGTTTATGCAATTCGAGCTGAACCGGGCGCGGTTGAAATTCAAGGTCCTGCCAGTCTCGTGGAAGTTCTCAAGAAAGCCCCCACTGAAACGGTATCCGTGGAAGGCAGAAAAGAGAGCTTCTCAGTCTCAGCCGTCGCCATCGATATCCCGGATCCGAAGGTGAACCTGGTCGAGACTTCCGTTGATGTCGTTGTCGAGATTGGACCGCGACGCGCGGAGGGATCACCATTGAAATCGAGCACCACCTCAGAAGGCGGACCGTTGATCGCAGCAATCACTCCTTTGCGCTCTTTCAAGCTGCGGTAACCCACCCAGAGTCTCCCATGACAAACAACTCGACACGACGACTCTTTGGCACTGATGGTGTGCGAGGCGAAGCGGGGCGCTTTCCGCTCGACGCCGGGACCCTAGAGGCCGTGGGCAGTTCACTGGCTGTTCGTTTAGCGGCACGTTTGGGCCGACCACCCGTCATTATCATCGGACGAGACACACGTGAATCGGGGACATGGCTGGAAAATGCTTTAGTTGACGGCGCTACCGGTGGCGGGGCTATCTGCAAGTCTGCGGGAGTAATCACAACGCCTGGTGTCGCATTTCTGGCGCGATCACTCGACGCAGATGCAGGGGTCGTCATCAGCGCCTCGCACAATCCCTATTATGACAACGGCGTCAAAATTTTCTCTCCATCAGGACGAAAGCTGGACGACGAAACTGAACGCCTAATCGAACGAGACATGCTCTCGTCAGCAAACCCGTCGACAACCGCGCGAACGGAGAACCGGAGTTCAGGCGAAGAACACTCTCTACAGGAACGCTATCTCGATTTTCTGGGGCAGGAAATTGGGCTCGAATTGTCCCTCAGAAATCAGACAGTAGTTCTCGACACCGCGAACGGCGCCGCGTCAAAACTCGCTCCCCTTCTGTTTGAGCGGCTGGGTGCGAACGTCATCGCAATTAACAATAAGCCGGATGGCCGCAACATCAACCTTAACTGCGGGTCGATGCACATCGAGTCGTTACAAGAAAGCGTAGTCGCTGCCGGCGCCGCGCTCGGTGTTGCGTTCGATGGCGATGCCGATCGCTCACTCTTCGTAGATTCCCGCGGCCGCTTTGTCGATGGCGATGCGACGCTTTGGGTATTGGCCAAATATCTGAGCGCTCGTAATGAACTGAATAACGATCTCGTGGTGGCGACGGTGATGAGTAACCTCGGGTTGGAAATCGCGTTGAGCGCTCGAGGGCTAAAGCTAATTCGCACTGACGTCGGTGACAAATACGTGCTTGAGGAACTGCTGCGGTCAGACGCGAGTTTAGGTGGAGAGCAGTCAGGTCACATTATCTTTCCGCGGATCAGTCTGGCAGGTGATGGAATGATCACGGCGTTATGTTTGCTTCGCGCGATGGTCGAGGAAGACAAGTCGCTCGACATTCTGACTGAGGGCTTCGAGCGATATCCTCAGACCCTTGTGAACGTGAGGGTGAGAGAGAAGCAACCATTCGCGGAAATCGATGAGGTTCAGGGATTAGCTGACGAGACGGCAGCAAAGCTGGGAAAAAACGGTAGGCTGTTGCTTCGCTACTCAGGAACGGAATCGCTGGCTCGAATCATGATCGAAGGTCAGGATCAGGTAGAGATTGATATGTTTGCGCGAACAATTGCTAACGCAATTCACAAAGCCATTGGCTTGACCTAAGTGGCAAACCAAGCATTTTCTACACAGCCTCATTGAAATTTTTTCACGACTGCTTCGAGGCCTCAGCTACTCCAAAGGCACTCCGCACCTACCGTCGGAAATATTTCCGAGAAAAATGGCGCGAACGATTAATCCAATTTCGATCTATTGCACGGCACGGGCGTTGCGATGTATATTGTGGGGCAAGAGAGACGGTTGGTGAATCCTCCGTCTCAAGTGGTTGCTGGGGTGAGGACAGTGACCACGAAAATGAATGGGCGCGACGCACTCCCACGTATGTCGCGCCCATTCGCTTTTTTTTCACACCCCCCAGACTTCAATCAAGGTATTCTCAGTTGCTAGCCCAACTCGTACTATGAGTGCGGTGAGTAAACTAATTGAGAATTGAGGGAATCTGGCCCATTGAAATCGAAACCCCATCAACTAAGAGTTCGCTTAGAAGCGAAACCACACTCATACCTACTGCAGATTGGACGCAGTATCCTCGGCTCCGTCGGAGAGGAACTCCGTCGCAGTCTCAAGCCATTACCCAACCGCGTTTCCATTATCTCTAATCGCAAAGTCTTCGGTTTGTATGGGACGCAAACGATGACAGGCTTACGTCGAATGGGGTTCACCGTCACGCATTGGCTGATGGGTGAGGGTGAACAACATAAGACGTTTGCCTCAGCCGAGAAGGCGCTGTTGTTTCTCCATCAGAGCGGCCTTGAACGTACAGACGTGGTGTTGGCATTAGGTGGAGGCGTCGTTGGTGATCTGGCAGGATTTGCTGCCGCTAGTTACCTTCGCGGCATTCCCTTGGTCCAGGTTCCCACTACGCTAATCGCTCAGATCGATTCGTCGGTTGGCGGCAAGACCGGGGTCAACCTTCCGGGCGGCAAAAATTTAGTCGGCGCCTTTCACCAACCCGGCGCAGTGATCATTGATACTGAGACTTTGAAGACGCTGCCAAAGCGCGAGTTGGTCGCCGGCTGGTGCGAGAGCATCAAGAATGGAGCAGTCGGCAGCAACCGGTTGTTTGCACAAACACGGAACTTCCTGGAGCAACTTAAGGACGATCCCGACGCCCTCTCCTCCCCTCTACTCGATACCATCGTGCGTGCGCATTGCTCGTTCAAAGCAAGAATCGTCATGGGAGACGAACGGGAAGCTCCATCGCGTACCGACAATCACTCGCGGCGCATTCTTAACTTTGGACACACCGTCGGTCACGCGCTGGAGGCAGTAACGCATTATCGCCGCTTTCGGCATGGTGAGGCAGTGGGCTACGGAATGCTCGTCGCCGGGGAGATTTCACAAAATGTGGGCTTGCTTGGTGCAACGGAGTTAGAATCGTTACAGGAGGCTGTGCGCTTGTGTGGACCACTGCCACGCGCCGATGATCTGGACGCTGACTCGATCCTGAAATCTATCCAGTCAGATAAGAAGAGTTTGGCCGGTAGGATTCAATGGGTATTGCTCGAGCGAATTGGACGCGCACAGATTGTTGATGGAAGTAAAATCGCCCCGCAACTGTTGAGAGACGCCTTGCGTACAGGACTTAAGCGTCGTAAAGGAGTTTAGATTTATATGGCTAACGATTTGAGAGGCGGAGAGCGAGGCGGTGCCAGCCTTAAATTTCTGATCGTGTTGACGGTCATTATCGCAGGGGCGTATGCGGGCTATCTCTACGTTCCCGTTGCCTACAACGCATATATGCTCAAGGACCTGATGCAACACAAAGTCGACGTCGCCAGTACACAGGGGTATCCCGCAACCTGGGTCGGCGATCAAATGAAACGAACCGCGAATGAGCTGGGGCTGCCACCTGACACTGTCATCACACCGAGCCAGCAAGACAACCGGGTCCAGGTGCGCGTGGAGTTTACTCAACCCATCGAGTTTCCTGGTTACACCTACCAGTTCGAGTTTGACCACACTGCGAAGAGTACTGAGTTCCTCACCTTCAAGTAGCCTCGCTCTAGAAATGAAAAAGGCGCAGGGTTGATGCCCCTGCGCCTTTTTGTTTTTTGGACTTCACGAACTATCGCTGTGCGCCGTCGAGGAACGCTTTCAGTTTTCGGGAACGTGAAGGGTGCCGCAGCTTACGCAACGCCTTCGCTTCGATTTGCCGGATTCGCTCGCGAGTAACTGCAAAGTGTTGTCCGACCTCTTCAAGGGTATGCTCTGATCCTGTGGTGCCGAGACCGAAGCGCATCTTGATCACCTTCTCCTCGCGGGGAGTCAGCGTCGCCAGAACTTCATCGGTGATCTCTCTAAGATTTGAAGCGACGACAGCATCTGCCGGATTCAAAATTGACTTGTCTTCGATGAAATCGCCGAGATGAGAATCTTCCTCTTCGCCGATAGGCGTTTCCAGTGAGATTGGTTCCTGAGCGATCTTCAGAACTTTGCGCACCTTCGAAACGGGGATGTCCATCTTCTTGGCGATCTCTTCGCTTGTTGGCTCCCGACCAAGTTCCTGAACGAGGGCACGCGAGGTGCGGATCAGCTTGTTGATCGTCTCGATCATGTGGACCGGGATACGAATCGTGCGAGCCTGATCGGCAATCGCACGCGTGATCGCCTGGCGGATCCACCAGGTGGCGTAAGTGGAAAACTTATAACCACGACGCCACTCAAACTTATCCACCGCCTTCATTAACCCGATGTTGCCTTCCTGAATCAGATCCAGAAACTGCAACCCACGGTTCGTATACTTCTTGGCGATCGAGACGACGAGACGCAGGTTAGCTTCCACGAGTTCACGTTTAGCCTGGCCGGTCTGTTGCTCACCGATAGTGATCGCCTGCAGCGAACGTTTAATTTCTACCGGACTAATACTGTGGTCTACCTCAATCTGTACGAGGCGTTTCTTCGCGGCCGAGACCCTCCGTTTGTATTCCTTCTGATCGTCAGGCTTGATTCGCTTCTTCCCAAGCTTCTCGGTGAAGGAAACAATCTCGCGCTCAGCGTCCCGCACTTCCTTTTGCACTGCGCGGATCGCATTGATCAGTCGCTGGCGGGCGCGCTCAGTCATACTCAGTCGCCCGATCTCCTGAGCGATCTCCAGACGAACACGTGCAACTTTGCGGCGGAGACGCAAAAGCTTCTTGCTCTTCTTCCCCCGCGTGATCTTCTGCTCAGCGCGGAGTTTGTCCCACTCCTTCAAACCCTGCTTGTAGAGCTTGCGAATGTTTTGAATTCCCTCAATGGTCCAGTTGCGATACTCCTCGGCTTTATCCGCATCTTCCGCGAGCTCGGCCTGTTCCGAGAAGAGAACGATCTCGCGAATGTTCGCAAGACCGGCTTCAAGCTGTTCTCCGATTCGAAGAAGCTCTCTCACAGCCAGCGGGGACCGGGCGATCGACTTCTGTGTCTTTAATTGACCGCGTTCGATCCGTTTGGCGATAGCCACTTCACCCTCACGAGTCAGCAGGGGTACGACGCCCATCTCGCGCAGGTACAAACGCACCGGGTCATTTGTTTTCTCGAGCGCCCCGGCGGAAAGATCGAGCTCAACGTCCTCGTCAACTCCTTCTTCATCGTCATCGGGCACATTTACAGCTGCCTGCTCCAGCAGTCTCTCATCAGAATCTGCAACAGGAATGTTCGAACCTTCCAGCTTCTGCAGGACATCTTCGATGTCATCGGGTGAAACAACATTGTCTGGTAACTCTCGATTCAGATCATCGAAGGTCAGATATTTTTTGTCACCACCCAACTCCAAAAGGCGATCCATCACATCATCACGATCTTTGTCGTCAATACTCACTTCGATTTAGCTCCAATACACTTTACGTTTGCAATTCATGCTTCAGTTGCGGCTACCGTGAGAACGCTTTCAAACATTCCAAATTGCAAACTAAACAAAAACTTTCTAGAGGCCCGACTGCACTGCCTCAGCTTGAGGTAGCATCGTTCCTCTGCGTCGAGTCAGCTCAATCTGTCTAAACACCAGGCTATTTAACTTTTCCACGTCCCCCAACCGTTCCGCTTCAGCCATCTGTTGCGAGGTTTCGGTAATCTTGCGGTCGACGGAATCGAGCCTCAAACCAGCCAAACAGCTTGCTGCGGTATGGCCGTCAGTAGTCCCTTCGTCCGCGCTGGAGGGCTCGATCATCAAGAGAAGTGGGAGGAGCGGCAGCAGATCCTCAGCAGCAGGATCCTCACTTAGCTTCACGCTCAAATTACTGTAATCCGGTTGCAGATTCTCTTTTTCAAGCTGCAACAATGCACGGAAGATCGGCGCCGTCGCCAAATCCTCGTAATCGTCGTCGGTAAGCGAAGGCAAAATGGAGTGTCGCAACTTCTCTTCCGAAAGCAGCCATTCCAAGAGCCGCCTTTCCGCTACCGTGGGTTTCAGCTCTTTTCGCCGAACCACCTTCGGTTTTTCCGCGTCGTTCCCAAGGCTGCTGCGGATCGCCTGCCAGAGTTCACGCTTCAGAGCTGTATCACTAACCCGCAGAGAATCCATGGCGATATCAAAATACTCACGCTTCTGGATTCGACTGCGAACAGCGCGAATATACGGAAGCACTTCATCAATCGCGGCTTCTTTGTCAGCCGGATTGGTTAGTTTGCGATCCCGTACAGCTTGATCGATCACGAATTGTATGTGGGGTTGTGCCTCTCCACGCAGCCGCTGGTACTCACTCGAGCCGTGTTTTCTGATGAATTCATCCGGATCAGCGTTGTCCGGTAGAACCAGAACTTTGACCTCAAGGTCTTCTGTCAGAAGGATTTCGATAGACTTTTTCGCCGCCTGCACACCCGCCTTATCTCCATCATAGTTGACTACTACTTTACGCGCAAACCGGCCTAACAGTTTCACTTGGTCAGGCGTGAGTGCTGTGCCGAGGCTGGCAACTAGATTGCGAACTCCGAACTGATAAGGAACGATCAGGTCCAGGAACCCTTCGACGAGTACGGCGTAACCCTGCCTGCGAATCTCGTCGCGCGTTAGGTTTAATCCAAACAGGTTGCGTCCCTTCACGTACGCTGCGGTTTCGGGCGAGTTGATGTATTTCGCATCCTCATTCTTGAGCGTGCGCCCGCCAAAAGCGATGGGTCGGCCTTGAATATCCATCACCGGGACGATCAGTCGTCCACGAAAGCGATCATAGGATCCGCCTTCATCTTTCTTGACTACCAATCCGCTGCGATCGATCTGAAACTGAGTCGCGCCCTTTTGCCTTAAGTGGGACGAGAGCGCCTCCCAGCTGTCAGGCCCATAGCCGAGTCGAAACGCTTTGCGTGTTTCGTCGGTAATTTCTCTCTCAACAAGGTACTCGCGGGCGATTCTCGCTTCAGCGTTACCTTGTTCGAGTTGTCCTTCCCACCACTCAAGGGCCCATTTGTTGAGTTGGATAACGTCATCAACTTCCTGGCGTCGAGCCTCGAAACGACTGTCGTCATCCAGCTTCGGCAAAAGCACGCCGCTCTTTTCCGCAACGAGCTTGATGGCTTCGGGGAACGAGACGCGCTCCATCTCCATCACGAAGTTGAAAACAGATCCCCCTTTGTGACAACCAAAGCAGTAGAAGATTTCTTTTGCGGGACTAACCGAGAACGAAGGCGTTTTTTCTTTATGGAAGGGGCAACAAGCCATCCAGTTCGAACCCTTCTTCTTGAGCGACACGTAATCCTGGATGATGCGCACGATGTCAGCCTGGCGCTTTAGTTCGTCGAGGAATGTCTGGGGATAACGCATGCTCTCTATCTATTGCTTGAGTTCGATCACCATTGCTCCTGTGCCACCCTGGTCCTGAGGCGCAGGAGTGAAGCGCGCAACGTGCGGATGACCCTTCAAGAGCTCACCGATCGCGCGACGCAAAGCCCCCGTGCCGTGGCCGTGGACGATGCGCAATTGACTGAGGCCGTTGATGGAAGCCTCATCCAGAAACTTGTCGACTGCCTCTACCGCTTCGTCCGCGCGTTGCCCAATCACGTTCAACTCCAAACGGCCGTTTTCGCTGGAACTGCTAAGCCGCAATTCCGGCCCGCGCGTGTCCCGCAGCTTGGAAAACCGACCGGAACCTTTGCCTGGGACGACCGCTTCTACTAGTTCGAGGTTATCCAGCTTCTCTCTCATGTGCAGAGACTTCACGCGCACTTCCGCGTCGTCGCCCTTAATACTGTCGACAATACCGATCGAGCCGAACGAGCGAAGCCTGACTCTGTCTCCAACGACAATCTCGCGCGCCGCTGCCGTTGTGTATTGCGCATCTTCAGCTTTGGATGAGCCTGATCTCGAATCCGTAGTTCGCTCGTTGCTTTCCTGACTGCCCTGAACGACACTTCCATCGCGCACTACTCTTACTCCGCGCGACGGAGCGCCTACTGCGTCAACTGCAACACTCTCCCGCCGGCGGGGCGAACCGGCCGCACGCAACGCCTCGCGCTTGAGTTCGGAAACGCGACGCTGAGCTTCACGTTCCACCTTTAAGCGTTCAGAACGATCTTGAATCGTGGCCACCAGTTCACGCGAGCGCTTCTCAAATTCTTCGATGACCTTATCAAGGGCGCGCTGGAACTCAGCCTGCCGCTCGCGTTCGCGCTTCTCAGCTTCTTTGTTAAGCGAAGCAAACTTTTCGGCAACAGCAGCCCGTTCTTCTTCGAGCGCCTGTCGCAGCGATATCGCCTCCTCTGATTCCGTCTTAATCCGGCGGAGAAACTCGGTGGCCTGGCGGGAAGACGCCTTCACACCTGTCATTGCCTCAGCGATGATCTGATCCTGGATGCCGAAACGGCGCGCTATTTCTAAACCGGAGGATGAACCAGCTACCCCTACTATTAGTCGGTAGGTTGGCTTCAGCGTCTTCTCATCGAATTCCACACTCGCATTCAGCACTCCTGCTTCGTTGGCGGCGTACATCTTGAGACCGCTGTAGTGAGTTGTCGCCATCACATGCGCCGCGCAGACACGCCTGAAGTGATCCACTACCGCGACTCCCAATGCAGAACCTTCTTCCGGATCCGTACCCGTCCCAACTTCGTCGAGCAGAACAAGAGCCGGCGCAACACAAATCTCGATCATGTTGGCGATGTTCGCAACGTGTGAAGTGAAGGTCGAAAGGTTTGCCGCGAGTGACTGGTGATCACCAATGTCCGCAAGGACAGAACGAAAGAACGGCACACGTGCCTCTCGTGCTGGCACTGGCAATCCAGAAAGCGCCATCAGGGACAATAGTCCAGCCGTCTTGAGCACGACGGTCTTGCCACCCGCATTGGCTCCGGAGATCACGATCGAGTCGTTCTCTGCGTCCAGTGAAAACGAGACCGGCACAACCGAGCCGCCGGTTGCACGAAGATTGGCCTCTAACAAAGGATGTCGCGCTGCAACAAGTTCGAAGTCATTCGTTGCCTTACCCTTTGTTCCCTTTTCTTTCGCTTCAAAACTTACGGGTCTCGCAGTATCAATCTCGGGAATAACGCAATCGAATCGCTGGTAGAACACGGCCTTCGCGTTAATGAAGTCCAGCTCAGCCACCGCGTGGGCCGCCATTTCAATTGTCGGCAACTCTTGTCTCAGTTCCTCAGTCAATCCGAAAAGGATCCGCGCGATCTCCTGTGCCTCACTTTCGCGCAGACTCTGGAGTTCGTTGTTGGCATCGATCGTTTCAATCGGTTCGACGAAAGCAGTCGCCCCCGAAGAAGAGAAACCATGAGCGACTCCCTTAATACGGCCCTGATGATCCGACTTGATCGGGATCACGAAGCGGTCGTTGCGAATGGTTACCAACTCGTCCTGCACAGCCTCCTCAGTTCGACGCATCAGGCTTTCGAGCGAACGCGTGATGCTCGAACGCAACCGCGTGATCTCGTGACGAATGCGCGCCAGTTCCGGACTCGCCCGGTCATCGAGCTCGCCCGTCGGCAAGATCTTGTTCGCTATGCGGGCAATCAGGCTGTTTAGTTCGCGCGGGAGTTCTGCGACGATTTCGGTCAGAACCGGGGACGCATCCCGCTCGGCTATGATTGAAGCCCTGGCCGAAAGGGCTTGTCCGCAGAGTTGCGAGAGCTCAAGAATCGCCGTCGGATCCAGTGCCGTGCCCGCGATGCGCAGCCGGGCGATGGCCGCCGAAGGATCTGGCAATTCGCCGAAGGACCAGCTCACGCCCCGCTTTCTCAAAAGAACGCACTCCGCAATCGCAGCAAGAGACAGTCGCAGCGCCGCAAGATCGTCAAACGGGACAAGGGCATCCACGCGCTCACGCCCCATCGGCGTCTGCGCTCCGCCGCGTATCAACGCGCGAAGTTGATCATATTCGAGAATCTTAAAAGCCTGACTTTGCATAACGGGTGGCGAGCGCCAAGGTTAACCTGAAGGAAACGCCAAGTTGCCGACAATACTCATGTTGTAGTTTCAATTCTGATTCTAACATTGAGGTGGGATTTTGACCCGTCGGGGCCTGAGGGAGGATCCAACGCGGTTTCAAGGACTAGAGCAACGACGTTATTTCAGGCGCGTGTAGTCCAAATTCGTGCCCGCAAACCTTGTACTTGGAAGCGGAGTCAGTCATGTAGTTAGAAGCGGCGTCTGCGCCGCTCTCTGCCTCGGATCGCGGTGGAAAAGAGTTCCCTTACGTTTAGCACGCTTATGTTTTCTGGGCCACGTTGAATGATTCCGAATACCAGTGGGTTCGATGTATCGGGCGGGATTATTTCTCCGGCGGCAACTTCCAAGGCTTCTGGTCGATCCACAATCGCTAAGCCGAGTTGCTCGTCACCCCGCAGTGCCATGATGAAACCGCACGGAGCCTCGCCAGTCGTATCCGATACCAGGTGCACTGGATCAAGCACAGTCAGCATCCGGCCTTGAATAGAGACCACACCAAGCACCGCGGGAGGCGCCTCAGGTAAAGGAGTGAGCCGACGCCAGGGTGCGATTGTCGCAACCTCATCAGCGAAGACAGCGAATTGTTGCGAGCCGGCGCGAAAGACCCGCAGCGCTCGCTGCGGTTCATTCTTTACTTTGCGGTCTGCGAAGACTCCAGACGCCTCAGTTCCTTTTGCTTGAGTTTCAGTCACCTGCGGTTTGCTCTGCTGTTCATTCATCGATTCAAGAGACTTGGAAGCATCAATTGCGAGAGTAGTATAACGCGCCGCACGCTGCGCCGGAACGTCCAAGGCACATCTGGCAAACCAACACGCCACAAGCTAGAATGCGATATCGCCCCAAATCAACCGACGAGGTATTGCCTTGCTTGTACCGGCAACTAAACCGGTAAGTAGAAAGAGAGGAACGATCGCAATGGATGAATTTGATCAGTACCGAGCCGAAATGAATGAAAAGTTGCTCGGAAGCAACCATCTCGGCATCAAGCGTTTTTTCGCGCTGGACACCCAGGCGTATGAGAATGGCGCCCTCGACAAAAGGACAAAAGAGTTGCTTGGGCTGGTCGCCTCAACCGTGCTGCGCTGCGACGACTGCATTACTTATCATGTCAAACAGTGCGTCGGCGTCGGTGTAACCAGGCCAGAGTTCCTGGACGCATTCAACGTGGCGCTGGTGGTTGGCGGGTCGATCACCATTCCACATCTGCGCCGCGCCATTGATCGACTCGATCAGATACTCGATAATGTGAGCGACGAAGCAGCGGCACCACACTCCCATAACTAAAAGCTGGCGTCTCCTGGACTATCTTATCTTGACCTCATATGCACCTCATCAATGACTCACAGCATCAAGTTGCTGGCAACGACTCAGCATCCGAACGTAGGGCGGGCTCCATCGTTAACCAATCAACCGCCCCAAAAATTTCGGCCAGCACTTCTTCGAGAAGGACTTCTTCCTTTCAAGTTAACCGTCGGTTCATTGTTGGATCAAGGGTCGTCCCAGTACAGCGGCCATTTTTATGACAGTCGGATAAGGTCGGTTCAGTTCTCCTGGCAAGAGAACGAATCCTTCTCTGAGGTTTTCCGTGCCGCTGTCCTGGCCCGCGTGGAAAAAATGAGCGGGCCTTTGCACAAGAAGTCATCCCCCTGATGAATGGAAGTCACCGCGCATGATCGGGACCAGCAGGCCTTTAGGCCTCCTTGCTCATGTACCAGCCAGCGCGTAATATCGCTCTTCACCTAAACATCAAATTTGAACAAGGAGCAATTCATTGGCGGACCAACTATTTCTGACTGACATTAAGACTCTGCGCGAACGCGCCCGCAAACATATCGAAAAGGGAGCAATCACCGAGGGCTACAAAGCCGATCTTCCCACCGTGATCAAACTGCTTAATGAGGCGCTCGCGACGGAGATAGTGTGCGTTCTGCGATACCGTCGTCATTACTTCACCGCATCGGGAATCCATGCCGAGGGCGTAGCCGCAGAATTTTTGCAGCACGCTAATGAAGAGCAGGGCCACGGAGATCTGATCGCGCAGCGTATCGTTCAACTGGGTGGCGCCCCGGACTTCAACCCGGAAGGTTTGCTCACCCGCAGTCATGCGGAATATGACGACAGTGAGAAACTGATCGATATGATTCGCGAGGATCTCGTTGCCGAACGCATCGCGATCGACAGTTACCGCGAAATGATCCAGTACATGGGTAACGATGATCCGACCACACGACGAATGTTGGAAAGTATCCTTGCGATGGAAGAGGAACACGCCGACGACCTGGTTAGTCTGATGGAAGGAGTGGACGGGTAGCCTGGGTAAGGTTGCGATCACGGTGCGGAGTCTACCGACAACCTAACGACCTTGTTCTAGAAAAATCTAACTGCGAGACACTGACCAGCGTGATGCTTCCAGCGAAGCATCACGCTTGTTGACTTAAAAGCCTTGTCCATAAGCCGAACAAATCAATCTGACCAGGGTCGCCCATCAATGTGCAGAGGTTGCGGAGCAATTGTCGGCGCGGGTCAGTCACGCTGTGGGGTGTGCGGTTCAACGACGGCGATTCCCGCTCCCCAACGCGATCACCGAATGATGGCAGATCGCGAAACGATCCGTTTCGCACGCGCCGTTCTGGATCGCCCATACAAGTTCACGATCATCTTCCTGGTTGCAAACATCTTCATGTTCCTAATGATGTGGCAGTCGAGTGGCATGAGCTTCAGCATATTGGGTCTGTTTACTCAACCTGTACTCATTGCTTATGGTGCGAAGATCAACTTGCTGGTCCACGCTGGACAGTGGTGGCGATTCGTGACGCCAATGTTCCTTCACGTCAACCTAATTCACCTGCTGGTTAACATGTACAGCCTGTGGATCGTCGGACCGTATGTCGAGAAACTTTATGGCTCGACGAAGTTCGTTGTGTTCTGGGTACTGACGGGGATTGCCGGCGTGGTGGCGAGCTACCTCACAGTGATCAGCCCCTCCAGCCCGATAGGATCGCTGGGGCGCTTTATCTTTAAAATTCACGATGACCCGTCGGCCGGAGCCTCGGGCGCACTTTTCGGACTTGTCGGAGTGTTGTTTGTCTTTGGGATCAAGTTCCGCCACGAATTGCCCGATGGTTTCAAGCGGGCGTTTGGCACCGGGCTGCTGCCGATGATTCTTCTCAATCTTTTTATCGGTTATATAGGTCGTGGAATTATCGATAACGCTGCACACCTGGGAGGCCTTGCGGCCGGCGCCGCTCTCGCACTGGTCGTCGACTATGACAGACCCGGAGAGCACGGGAAGGTTGATTTGATTTGGCGCATCATGCAGGTTGGGGCGATCGCTCTTGTCTTAGTCAGCTTTGGCATGGTGGCGAAACACTTCGGCGAATTTGCAGTCAGTCAACCGGACCATCGGGAGCAGAATAGAATTGTAGATTTTGTTGCTTACTCGAAGGCGATGAATAACGCTCAGGACGCGATGGACCTGGCGGTCGACAACGACGCAGGCCAGATTGATTTTGCATTACTACAGCTGAACAAACTCTCAACATTCGACCCGCAGGCGGACATCCTCCGCGACCGCTTGAAGAGTTTGCTGGTGGAAGCGAAAGATATTAATCAGGACCTGAAGGGCGCTCCAGCGCCATCCAAAGAATTGCTGCAACGGCCCGAGTTCTTAAAGAGAGAGTACGCATCGTGGAAAGCTGACTATGCCGAGTGGGTTCGAACTCATGTACGGCAAGGCGCCCCGGTTGACTCCCAAAGTTCGGATCCTGCCAACAATTAGCAGATAGTAATTTTCAACTTATACAAAGACGAGAAGAGGAGAGTGAGATGGAAATCAAGAAGGTAGGCGTACTCGGCTGTGGCTTGATGGGGTCAGGAATCGCTCAGGTAGCGGCGAGCGCCGGCTTCGAAACAGTAGTGCGCGAGGTCTCAGATGAGTTAATCAAGAAAGGATTCGCCGGGATTGAGAAGTCACTCGCGAAGTTTGCCGAGAAAGGGACGATTACTGCCGATCAGCAGAAGGAGATTCGTGGCCACATCTCCGGAACGACTTCATTTGATGACCTTTCAGACTGCGACATCATCATTGAAGCGATCATTGAAAATCTGGACGAGAAGCGAAAGACCTACAAACAACTCGATCAGATATGTAGGCCGGAGACGATCTTCGCCTCGAACACTTCATCCATCTCGATTACCGAAATGATGACAGCTACTTCGAGCGAGCGTCAGAAGCGTTTCGTCGGCTTGCACTTCTTCAATCCCGTGCCGTTGATGAAACTGGTTGAAGTTGTGCGGACAATTCTGACGGATGACGCCGTTTACGAGGAGGCAATCGAGTTTGGGAAACGACTCGGTAAGGTGCCGGTACGGGCCGGAGACTCGACAGGATTCATCGTCAACCGGTTACTGGTGCCTTATATGCTCGATGCGATCCGCGCCCTCGAGGAAGGCGTTGGTTCGATTGTAGATATTGACACTTCGATGAAGCTCGGCCTTGGCTATCCGATGGGACCGTTCACGCTCGGCGACTTCGTTGGCTTGGATACGACCTACTACATCGCTGAGATCATGTTCAATGAGTTCCGCGAGAAAAGGTTTGCGCCTCCACCGTTATTGAAGCGCATGGTGATGGCGGGACTCTATGGCCGGAAATCTGGACGCGGATTTTATGACTACAGCGACGCGAAGAACCCCACGCCGATGAAGCTGGTTTAAGGAGGTTTCGGGTTCCGAGTTTCGAGTTTCGAGTTCGGAGTTTGAAACTCGTAACTCGAAACTTTTTAGCCGTCATGTCTTGAGTTATTTACGAACCTCACGGCCAATACGCGATCGTTCGGGTGAATCGCGCCGCGAAGTACAACGCGCTCTCGCGAAAAATGCTGAGTGAGTTGATTGAGACCTTCGGGCGGATTGAGAACGAAACTGAGTTGCGCGGTGATCCTGACGGGATGCGGTTTGCAAACTCGCCCCGCTCGCAATTCGCGGGTGTCTGAAGGCCGTCATAGGCGGCATGGGACTAACTCTGGAAGACAGTCTCGCGTTGGAAGCGGAACTCTTTTCCATCTTCCCCTTTTCCCTTTTGCGCTCGCCTTGCCTATACTGCAAATGCCTTAGATCATGGCCAACGAGGCGTCTAAAACTCAATTGCAACCAATCATTCATGAAGGACAACTAAACGCCGCCGGCTTTCGCTTTGCGATCGTCGCCAGTCGCTGGAACGACTTCATCAGCTCCCGGCTTGTTGAAGGCGCACTCGATGCTTTAACTCGTTTGGGAAGCTCGGAAAAGTCCGTTGAAGTTTTCAAGGTACCGGGCGCGTTTGAAATCCCTCTTCTTGCAATGACCCTGGGCGCTTCGGCAGAATTTGACGCGGTAATCTGCCTGGGCACCATCATCAGAGGGCAGACGCCCCATTTCGAGTACATCGCCAGTGAAGTGACCCGCGGAATTGCACAGGCAGGTTTGGAAACCGGGGTGCCGGTGGTGTTCGGAATAATCACCGCCGACAATCTCGATCAGGCTCTTGACCGCGCTGGAGTAAAACTGGGCAACAAGGGATTCGAGGCCGCTACGACGGCAGTCGAATTAGTTAATCTTTACAAGGAAGCCTTTGGAGAATGATGAATGCAGAATGCGGAATGATGAATTTACTCATCATTCATCGTTCATAATTCATCCTTGAAGCTATGGGTTCGCGACGTAAGGCACGTGAATGCGCCTTGCAAATGCTCTTTGCTGCTGACGTTGCCGAAACACCCCCCGACGAGGTGGTGCGGACGTATTGGGCCGAATTGGGCGACACAGATCTTGAAGATCCGGCGCGCGAGTTTGCTACGCGACTGGCTGCCGGAACACTGGCCGAAGTCCCGGCGCTCGACGAGCGCATCCGTTCCCGCGCAGAACACTGGCGCATCGCGCGCATGGCCGTTGTCGACCGTAACATTCTGCGCCTCGCTGTTTACGAGTTTCTTTACGAACCTACCCCCCGCACCGTCGCTATCAACGAAGCCCTCGAAATCGCCCGCCGCTTTTCAACTTACGAAGCCACGCAGTTCATCAACGGCATCCTCGATGCGATCAAGCGCGACCTGGACGAGCAACAGCCTCAACTGAACGTAGAACACGTTGAGGAAACCGAAGAGCCAGGTGCGGATATTTCCGACGACGAACCCTCTTCCGAGAGCGAGTAGCGCTTCCAGGGAACTCAGTTTAAGAACGGCGTGCGACCCAAATCCAAGGGTCCAAGTCCCTGGTTCCTCTTCACCAATTCACCTTTAGCCTTTACTATCTTCCCGTGGATCAACCCCGCCGCCAATTTCTCGCCGAGACCGAAGACCTAATCGATCAAATTTTTGTTGAACTTGACGACTTGCGTGAAAACAAAAATGACGCCGAGCAACAGGGCCGCCTTGTGGATTCGATCTTTCGCCGTCTGCATCGCATCAAGGGTTCAGCCGCGACGTTCGGCCTTGAGGGCTTAGGCGAGGTCGCACATGAGTTCGAAAGCCTCCTGAGTGCGGTGCGGTCCGGTAGCGTAGTTGCTGGCGAGAATGTTCTCGACACCTGCGAAAGCGCAACCGGCGCTCTTTCCGAGAGCCTTAACCTGGCAGCAAGCGGCATTGTTGACCCGTCGCGACGAGCGCTTTTTGAACGCATCCACGCTCTCGTCCCGATGCCTTCAAAGAATGTTGCGCCTGCAGCCAGTGTCGACGTAATCCGTCAGCAACTCCCAGCGCCGATCTGGCAGTCGTTAACCGACGATGAAAAGCAGCGGACTGCGCGTAGCGCGGGGCGGGGATTAAAGCTTTGCATAGTTGACACGAGTTTCGACATCGCCAGTTTCGATGAACACTTCAATAGTCTGAAAGAAAGACTGTCGAGACATGGCGAGGTAATCGCCAGTTCTCCAGCCGCCGACACCGACCATCCCGACAAGATCAACTTTCGGATCCTTTTCGCAGGGAACTCCGACGTTGACAGCCTTCCTGCCGAGCTGGCGGACTTCCCCGGAGTTTCTCTCATCCCAATTGAAGTCGGAACAACGTTCGCTAGTCAGGCTGAGCATCCTGAGCAGATTGCGAAAGTTCCGACCGAGTTGACCTTCCCTGCCAGCTCTAATTTCATTCGAACTGACTTAGAAGACCTCGACCGCTTGATATCCTCAACTCACGAACTCTTCCGCACTACCGCACACGCGTTGGATCTTGCCGTCTCAACGACAGGTTCACAGGCCAAGGTGGAATTGACTCGCCTCAGCAATGAAATCCGCCGCTCGTTTCTCGGCGTTGAAGATGAACTGATCGGCCTGCGTATGATTTCGTTGGGACCAGTGCTGCAACGCGCCGCGCGTGCGGGTCGAGCAGCCGCCCGGCAAAGCGAGAAAGAGGTCGACTTCAAGGTCGTGGGCACAAATCTTCGGCTCGACAAACTATTGTGCGATGCGATCGCCGACCCGCTCGTTCATCTGGTTCGTAACGCAGTCGACCATGGAATCGAAGACACGGCAGGACGCGCAGCCGCGGGCAAATTGCAGCGCGGCCATGTGCTGATCGAAGCCGTGATGGATGGCAGCCAGACCCGCGTTCGTGTAAGAGATGACGGGAGCGGCGTAGACACCGTGCGGGTGTCAGAGGCCGCAAAAAAAATGGGCATTCTCGAACCTGATCGTCCGATTGATATGGACTTGAGTCTGCGCTTGATCTTTCGTCCAGGCTTCTCAACTGTGGCGCAGGCATCGGCCATCTCAGGGCGCGGCGTCGGACTGGACGTCGTGGAAACTGCGGTTGAACAAGTCGGCGGAGAGGTGCGGGTCTCAAGCGAACCCGGGAGTGGGACGATTTTCGAGATTCGCCTGCCTGTAACTTTTGGACTGGTTCGCTCAGCAGTTGTTCTGGCCGGCGAGTATCGTTACTGCATCGATGCTGATCAGGTTCTCAGTACGTTTAAGGCAGACGATAAGATATTGAGCAACACCGGAGTTGATACACCTGACTCGACGGCTGGACCGCTGCAACTGATTCGTTTGAGCGAAATGATGGGACAGGCAGCACTTGACGGAGTTCCGCAGGCCCCTATCGAGGTGATCATCTGCAAGCCTCCTGAAGAACGAGGCGACAAGGGCCTCAGTTTTGCGAGTGATCGTGCGATGAAAAAGCTTTTTAATGGGCGGAAAAGACTCGGGATCGTCGTGGATGAGCTGATCGGGACGGAAGAAGTTCTGATTCGCAATCTCGGTCATCACGCGGGCCGCTGGTACGGGATTGCAGGAGCGACCGAATTGCACGATGGGACCGTAGCACTAGTGCTCGATCTTCCAAGACTGCTGAGTCAGACCGACTTTGAAACAGACGGTGGATGAGATTAAGTCCAAAGTCCAAAGACCCAAGTCGCAACTCCAAGAAGCACTCCAAGCCTCGTCCGAAGCATCTTCCTATAGTTTCGGATGCATCGTGTGCCATTGAGTGGCCCGCTCGAACGCCAACGCCACTCGCAACGGCAAACCCTCGTTATATAACCCGCCTGTGAACATGATCGATTGCGGCAGTCCTTTAAGGAAACCGCAGGGCACCGTTACGGCTGGATGTCCCGTGAGATTTGTAATAACAAGGCTTGCACTGCCCGGTGCCGGTGAAACGAAAACATCCCACTGAGACATTAAGGTATCCATCGCCCGCATCAGAAGCGTGCGCGCGCGTTGCGCTCGGATGTATTCCACGGCGGGAATGAAACGCGAACTCCGGAACGTGTTGGGCCAGTCGCCCGGGTCCTGGCCCGAGAGCTGATTGACGCCGCCACTGCGCGTGAGGTCGTCGAAAGCGGTAGCTGCCTCAGCGACAAGGATTATTCTCAAAGCAGCTGTAGAAAACTTGGGTAGCTCAATCGGATTCAAACTCGCTCCGGCGCTTTTCAAAGCGTCGAGCGCAGTTTGATAAAGCACCTTCCGCTCAGGATCCTGTTGCTGATCAAATTCCGACTTCAGATAAGCGATCCTGATCTTGTCGAGCGGCGTTTCCGGGCTCCAGTTGAACGGCACCCTCCCTACAGTAAGATCACGCTCGTCGGGTCCGTAGATCGCATCGAGTGCGGCAGCACAATCCTCAACGCCGCGACAAATCGGGCCGACTTTGTCCATCGTCCAGCTCAAGCCCATCGCGCCGTAACGACTCACGCGGCCGTACGTCGGCCGTAAACCTACCACGCCACAGCGTGAAGCAGGCGAAACGATAGAGCCGAGCGTCTCGGTTCCAATGGAGAAGCCGACGAGCCCCGCCGCAGTAGCTGATGCCGGGCCAGCCGACGAGCCGCTCGAACCGATGCGATCCTCTGCAACCGCCCAGGGATTTCTTGTCATGCCGGCGAACCAGCGACCGCCCTGCGCGAGTGCGCCCATCGAAAGCTTGGCGACTAACACCGCGCCCGCCTCACGGAGGCGCTCCACGAGGGTCGCGTCGTAATCGATCATCTGCTCGCGATAAGGTTCTGCTCCCCAGGTTGTGCGAATCCCCTTCGTGGCAAACAGATCTTTGGCGCCCCAGGGAATGCCGTGCAACGGCCCACGGTACTTACCACTCTTGATTTCGCGATCGGCGGCATCTGCCTGTGCGAGTGCGAGTTCTTCCGTCAGCGTCACAACGCAATTGAGTTTTGGCCCGTAGCGCTTGAGCCGCGCGAGATACATCTTTGTGAGATCGACCGACGAAACCTTTCGCGCGCGAACCAACACAGCAAGTTGAGGCACGGTGGCGAAGGCCAGATCCTCAATCGATGCGAATGCCGGTGACTCAGTCTTGGTCAGCCTGAACTTGCCTGCTTTGATATTGAACGTTTTGCCGGGAAGCGCGGGATGGAAAGAGGTTGCCGGTTCCGTATCGAGCGGGATGTCGATCTCGCGCAGCGTTTCGTATCTCTCCAAATTCGTATTCACGTTTGGCAACGCCATCTGCTTCTCCGCATCAGTTAGCTCGATGCCAAAGAGTTTTTCCGCGCCACGCATCATTTCTTTGGTTACGCGCAGGGGAGCCGGTGAAGGTGATGGCGAAGGAACTGGCGTGGGGGTTGGAGTCGCAGTTGGCGTATGCGCAACGGCATTGGAAGAATCCAAGTACGGGAGAGTGGCTGCGGCGGCGCCAAGCGCTGGAATTAGTCTCACGAACATGCGCCGCCCCAGTTTCCCCGCGTTCGACTCGGTGACAGGCTGATTACGCCCGGAACGTTTCGACTTACTCTTCATCTTCGGTCCCCTTATCCGCGGCCTGTTTTCCCATCATCATCCCTTGTCCGTTCGACTGAGTTGAACTTCCGTATTTGAGTTTCACCACTTTCGCTTTACCAAACCTGTAGACGGTTACAACGAACAGATTGTCGTATTCACTATCGGGAATGTCCGGAGCTTCTCCGCCTCCCAATTCGGCGATGATCTTCGGGACGGTATTGCTATGGCCGACAACGAAAACAACCCCACCGCGATTGTTGACGCTTATCTGGCGACCCAGTTCGCGTGTGTCCCTGGCATCAAGCTGCGCAATCGGCAAGTGGAGCAGATTCGCGAGTGGCATTGCTGTTTGACGAGTCCGGCTGAACTGTGTCGTGTAGATCGCCGTCAAGCCGGTGTTTCCAAGGACCCGAACCAATTCCTGCGCGCGTGCCTGCCCAGCGGGACTCAAATCAGGATTGGGATTGTCAGGCTCATATTCTTTTCGGCATGACGTACCAGAATGACGGTAGTCACCGGCCTGAGGAAGGTCGTCCAGTAAACAAAAGCCACCACCGCTGCGAAGACGGCGAAGAGCATCGCAAATACAACGATAGTTCGTATTCGTGCGCGCGGTTCAGACTGACTTTCCGGTTGTCGGTCATTGTCCGTCAATTCTTCGGCTGGCCGAAACAGTATCATCCGCGTCAATTAATTTCGAGTGCTTTGCCAGTGCCAGTGAAGCGGGCGACTCAGTGCAAACGAATTCCGAAGATGGTAGGCTATTGGGTAAAATAAGTGCTCCTAATTCACGGGCATCTTATCAACAGCGCAAGCAGCGCAACCGTTAATTTCAACGTGAGGTAGACCAGGTTGAGCCAGCATCAGACAACGGATTTATCAGAAATAATCGCAGAAAATTTCGGCCCGAATGCCACTTACGTGGAAGGGCTATTGAGTCGTTTTCGCAGTAATCCTGAACTGGTTGACGAGTCCTGGCGCGCATATTTTACGGAGCTACTCGGGAACGGGAGCGATGGCGCGACCGCGAAAGCAACAACGACTTCAGACAACGGCACCGCAACGGGACGCGCAGTCGCGCAGACGGCAAATGAATCCGCTAATAAAATTGAAGCACCTGCTCAGCCTGCAGCTGCCGCACCAGCACCCGCGCGCGCCACACCTCTTCCGACGCAGGTCGCTGACACCAACGTCGAATCTGTACCGCTGCGTGGCGCGGCCCTGAAGATCGTCGAAAATATGGAGGCGAGTCTTGGCGTTCCCACCGCAACATCGCTGCGACGCATTCCGGTAAAGCTGCTCGACGAGAATCGAAACATCATCAACAAGAATCTCTCAGAGAACGATCGCGGCAAGTCGTCTTACACCCACCTGATCGCCTGGGCACTAGTGCGCGCACTCGATGACTATCCGCAAATGAACGATGGCTTCGCAAACGCTGAGGTCGGGCCGGTGCGATTGCGTCGCGCGAGTGTCAACCTCGGAGTCGCCATTGATACGGCGAAGAAGGACGGGACACGCACGCTACTGGTACCCAACATAAAGGACGCAAACAAGCTTCGCTTCTCAGAATTTCTTGAGGCCTATGACGACATCGTCAAACGAGCACGCGCAGGCAAATTGCAGATTGCGGACTTCCAGGGTACGACGATCTCCCTGACGAACCCGGGAACGATCGGCACAGTCGCATCGACACCACGCCTGCTGGCGGGCCAGGCGGCAATCATCGCCACCGGCGCGATTGAGTACCCGGCGGAGTATCAGGCGATGGCGCCGGAGACGCTGTCGCAACTCGGGATCAGCAAAGCAATCACGATCAGCAGTACCTACGATCATCGAATCATCCAGGGCGCCGAGTCTGGCGCGTTCCTCGCGCGCATGCATGAGTTGCTCGTCGGACAGCACAAGTTTTACGACAACGTCTTTAGTGATCTGAGCATTCCCTACGCCCCTTTGCGTTGGAATCTTGATCGCAACCCGTTCTTCCTAGCCACCGATCACGGACGTGAACAAACAAGAAAAGAAGCGAGCGTCATCGAACTAATCAACGCTTATCGGGTACGTGGTCACCTGATTGCCGACATCGATCCGCTACACGCCATGCCTTTGCTCTACCATCCCGAGCTCGACATCGAGACCTATGGCTTGACCATCTGGGATCTCGATCGAAAGTTTTTTACCGGCGGACTGGCAGGGACGGAAATGGCAACTTTGCGAGAGATTCTCACGATTTTGCAGCGCGCTTACTGCGGCAAAATCGGGATCGAGTATCGCCATATTCAGAGCAAGGAACAGAAGCTCTGGATTCGCGAGCAGATACTGAAACAGTTCGTCAATCCCGTAGAGATTCCTGTCGAAGTTAAGAAACAGCTGCTCGTAAAACTGATTGCCGCCGAACAATTCGAGCGTTTTCTTCATACAAAGTATCTCGGCCAGAAGCGATTCTCGCTCGAAGGATGCGAGACGATCATCCCGCTCCTCGATCGCTTGATCGAAGATGGTGCGGCGCGTGGCGTCCAGGACATTACGATGGGAATGGCCCACCGTGGGCGACTGAACGTGCTCGCGAACGTCCTGGGAAAGTTCTGTGAGCGGATCTTCGCGTCATTTGAAGGCTCGGTACATCCTTCTTTCCCGGCAGACGAAGGCGACGTCAAATATCATCAGGGTGCTCAGGGCGAACGTGAAACAGCTGCCGGAAAGGTAAACCTGACTCTCTCGCCGAATCCAAGTCACCTCGAGGCTGTCGATCCCGTGGTTGAGGGAATGGTGCGCGCGAAGCAGGATCTGACGCGAACGCGAATGGGTATTTCGCGCGAAGAGGTCATCGATCAGGCGCTGCCGGTGCTGCTACACGGAGATGCAGCTTTCGCGGGCCAGGGTGTGGTAATGGAAACGCTCAACCTCGCCGACCTCAAAGGCTATCGTACCGGCGGTACGATTCACATCATCATTAACAATCAAATCGGATTCACTACATCACCCGAAGCCGGGCGTTCGACGATCTACTCCACTGACGTAGCCCGGATGACACAACTGCCAATCTTTCACATCAACGGAGACGATCCGGAGGCCGCGTACCGCGCGCTGCAAATCGCTTTGGACTACCGGCAGGAATTCAATAAGGACGTGGTTCTCGACCTCGTCGGCTTCCGCAAGCTGGGCCACAACGAAGCCGATGAACCGAGTTACACCCAGCCGCTGATGTATGCACGCGTTAAAGCGCATCCCGGAGTCCGAACGATCTACGCGCGGAAACTGATCAAGCAGGGTGTGCTGGATGAGGCCGAAGTGAACAGCATGATCGCGGATCGCATCAAGCGCTATGAGGATGCGCTCGCTCGTGCCAAATCCCTCGTCTCCAAGAAAGAACCAACCCGGTTGAGCGAGGCAGTGGCAGAGCTGGACGGTTCTGAGGTGGTCGGGACTGCTACCTCAACGGAGATCATTCAGGGTATTGCGCAGAAGATTTCGGTCGTCCCGGAAAACTTTCACATCAACCCGAAGATGGTCAGTCAACTGGCCCGACGCGCAAAGATGGGCGCCGGCGCTTTGCCTGTGGACTGGGCCTTTGCCGAGGCAATCGCGTTTGGCTCGTTGGTGCTCGAGGGGAAACAGGTTCGCCTCAGCGGGCAGGATTCGGGGCGAGGTACCTTTAGTCAACGTCACGCTGTCCTTTACGACACGCAAACGGGACAAACCTGGGCGCCGTTGTCAGAACTACGCTCGGAGACAACTCCCGAAGCGCAGTTCGAAGTTTTCGACAGCTCACTTTCTGAAGAAGGTGTGCTGGGGTTCGAGTATGGGTACTCTGTGATCGCCGATCAGGCCCTCGTGATCTGGGAAGCGCAGTTTGGTGATTTCGGTAATGGCGCGCAAACGATCATCGACCAATACATCGCCGCTTCCGAAGACAAATGGAAGCAGCGCTCGCGTCTCACAATGCTGCTGCCGCACGGTTACGAAGGTCAGGGTCCAGAGCATTCAAGCGCGCGACTCGAGCGCTACCTGCAACTCTGCGCCGAGAACAATTTGCAAGTATGCTATCCGACAACCCCTGCACAGTACTTCCACCTCTTGCGTCGCCAAGTGAAACCCGGAATGCAGCGTCCACTTATCGTCATGACGCCCAAGAGTCTCTTGCGCCTGCCTGCCGCCGCCTCGCCGCTGGACCATTTGACTACCGGCGGATTCCAACCGTTGATCGCCGATGCCGAGGTGCAGGATCCCGCCGCCGTGACGCGGATCGTGCTGTGCAGCGGCAAGGTCTTCTACGATCTAAATGATGCGCGGAAGAAGGCGGAGGAAAAGCGCGTCTGCATCGTTCGGCTGGAACAGTTCTATCCGTTTCCACTGGAACGACTACGCGAAGTTGTCGCCGGATTCCCTAACGCAAAGGAATTGGTTTGGGCCCAGGAAGAACCGAAGAACATGGGCGGCTGGACCTTCGTCGAGCCGCGACTCGAGACTCTTATACCTGTCTGCTCGCGTCCAATCTATGTGGGCCGCGAAGCGTCAGCGAGTCCTGCCACAGGCTCTTATTCCATCCACCAGGCGGAACAAGCCAGTCTCGTCCAGGAAGCCCTTACACCTTCCAGTTAAACTCCACTCCCTCCGGTAGACTCAGCAAATCCTACCGGGCTGCGCGTATGTCGCCCCCCATTAGCTTTGCCGCACAAAGTACTTGACAGCGCAGCGGCCGCGTCGCTAATATCCTTCCAATGGGTTCCATCCACCTAGTCACTCCTGAACCAGAACAGCCGGTCGCGCTCCACGAACGCGCTATGGACAACTTGCGTTATATCCGCGAGACCATGGAACGCGCATCCGCGTTTACCGGAATCTCCGGATGGGGAACTTTTGCAATTGGCGTAACCGCGGTTGTCGCCGCAATCGTCTCGGCCAATCAGTCCACCTTCAAGGCCTGGCTTGCTGTGTGGATTGCTGAGGCTTTCGTATCGCTGCTGATTGCAGGCTGGTCTATGGATCGCAAGGCGCGGCGCGTACAGATACCGCTCTTGTCAGGGCCCGGCCGTAAGGTCGCTTTTAGTTTGTCGCCTCCCCTGATCGTCGGTGGACTACTCACCGTGGTCCTCTACCGTGCCGGTTTAACGAACGCAATCCCCGGAATCTGGTTGCTGCTCTATGGCACGGGCGTTGTTACGGGCGGGATGTTTTCAGTCAGCATTGTGCCAATCATGGGACTCTGCTTCATGGTCCTCGGGGCAGCCGCGCTTTTCATGCCACCATCGTTCGCGAATTGGTTTCTGGCTGCGGGCTTTGGTAGCTTACACATGATTTTTGGAGTAGTTATCGCAAGGAGGTACGGTGGCTAAACAGTCAGCATTAAAACAATCTGCCGTGAAGAGACAGGACGCAGCGGCGCCGCGAGAAGTTCGCGCTGCCAAAGCGAGTAGTGCCGCACCAGCACTCGATCGTTTGATTCATGAACGCTTACGCCTGGGAATCGTTAGCGCCCTCGCGGCAAACGACGCTCTGACATTCAACGATCTGAAAACTTTAATGAACTCAACGGACGGGAACTTGAGCGTGCACGCGCGCAAGCTCGAGGAAGCGGGCTACGTCTCATGCACCAAGTCCTTTGAAGGCCGCCTTCCCAAGACTGAATACAAGATAACCGCCGCGGGGCGTCGTGCCCTTGAGAGTTACTTAAACCACATGGAAAGCCTGATTCAGCAAATGCGGAATCGCTAGCCGAGTCTCTTTTTTTGCCCGGGGACTTTGCAGAACAAAGCTCTTTGCCTAAGAGCCCGATCGCCGGCAAGTTTCATTTAACAGGAGGAATTCCTTCATGTTCACGAACGTCAATTTGTCAGCCCCGCTTGGCGTGATGGCCTTGCTGGGTACCGCCTTAATTTTCGTGCTCGCTGGACTGGCTTTTGTTTACACGCTCGTCAGACGACAGTTCGGGGCCAACCGGCTGGTGTTGGCAGCAGCTGTGATTGTTGCAGCGCTCTACATAGGCGTCATGCTGCTCTTTGCGTTCGCCAGCAGCGAAAAGGTTCTCGCTCGCGGACAGGAAAAACATTTCTGCGAGATCGATTGTCACCTGGCTTATTCCGTCGTAGATGTTAGCGACTCAAAAACCCTCGGTGCGGCGCCTGATCAGACAACAGCGGCGGGAACATTCCGGGTAGTCACGATCAAAACACGTTTCGACGAAACAACGATCGGCGCTAATAGAGGGGATGGACTGCTCTATCCCAACAGTCGCGTGCTGACCGTCGTTGATGAAAGCGGGCGGGGCTACTTGCCGTCTGCGGACGCGCAACGTGTTCTGGAGCAAACCAAATCCGCAGGGACGCCGATGACCACTCCATTGCGTCCGAGCGAGTCCTACACGACCACGCTCGTATTCGACCTGCCGGCGAACGTGCGCAACCCCGCGCTGCTGATCAATGAAGGAGAGTGGATCACGCACTTCGTGATCGGACACGAGAACAGCCTTTTTCATAAGACAACGAGACTGCAGCTCTAGGCCTCACCGACTGCACCTGACCGGGATCCAGCCATGAAACAATATGACGTAGTGATTATTGGCGCCGGACTGGCGGGGTTGCAGTGTGCCCGGCTAATCGGTGCCTCAGGCTTGAGAGTTCTGCTTGTCGACCACAAGAAGAACCTGCAGCAGTCGATTCACACGACCGGCATCTTTGTGCGGCGCACGCTTGAAGATTTCGGCATACCGGAAGATTGTTTAGGACCGCCGTTGAGACATGTGACGCTCTATTCACCTGCGCGCCGCACTCTGGATCTTTGCAGTCCGCATGACGAGTTCCGCATTGGTCGCATGGGTCGGCTATACCAGCGTTTTCTGGAAAGAGCACTTCACGCCGGAGTCGAATGGATGCCGGCAACCCGCTACGCCGATCATGCTGCACTCAAAAACGATCTGATCGTTCGACTGGATTCGAACTCTGCCTCGCGTTGGGTGAGCACTCGATATCTCGTCGGCGCGGACGGAGCAAACTCACGCGTCGCCAGGCAATTGCATCTCGACACCAACAGCGAATGGATCGTCGGTCTCGAGGACGTTCTTACAAACGTTCCTTTGAATGGACCGCCGCGACTTCATTGTTTCCTCGACTCAAAGCTTGCACCTGGTTATCTAGCCTGGGTGGCGCACGACGGTGAAACGGCGCACATCGGTGTGGGGGGCTATGCAACAAAGTTCGATCCGGCTCAGGCGCTGGAAGAGTTTCGAGGTGGACTCGAAGGCTGCGTCGACCTCACGAACGCGCGACAGGTCGAGCGACGCGGTGGTCGCATACCGGTCGGCGGCGTGTTACGCAACATCGCAAACACAGAGGGACTGCTTATCGGCGACGCCGCTGGAGCAGTCTCGCCATTGACGGCGGGTGGACTCGATCCGTGCATGCGGCTTTCAACGCTTGCCGCATCCGTGATCAGTAGCTACCTGGAAAGCGGTGATCCCGAGGCATTGAAAGCCTACTCCGGAGAACTCTTTAGGGCGCGTTTCGCTTCACGACTGTGGATGCGCCGCTTCATTTCCAGCATTCAGCATCCGCTGTTGATGGAAATTGGTTGCGCGGGCCTGAAACTGCCTCTGCTCAACTCGTTTGCGTGGCATGTGTTCTTCGGTCGCGGATCCTTTCCGGATGTCGAAACCAAGTTTGCCGTCAAACCTGCGAGTCCTGTCGAAGAACTGATCTAGTGTTAATGGGCACCGTCTCGTGACGTTAGTAAAGTGAAGTGCATTGGCGGCGAGCGAGATCGCTTATTGGTCGCTCCTCAAGTAAGCCGGCTCGTCGCCAGGAATCTTATAAACTTTCTTTACTGAGCTGACGTACAGCCAGTTGCGCAACCACACGTCGCGTAACACTGCCCAATGAAAACCGTTTTTTCCTTCTATCTCGATGCTCTGAAGATTGCCCTGCAGTCTATTTTTGCTCACAAACTGCGCGCTTTCCTGACCCTCATCGGAATAATCATCGGCGTCGCCTCAGTGGTTGTGGTCGGAGCCTCGATTAGCGGTCTCAATACTTACGTCGTCGACAAGATGGCGAAAGTCCTGGGTAGTAATCACTTCATGATGGCTCGAATCGCGTCGCATGGACGACTTTCTGACGATGATTACGAAAAAATGAATCGTCGTAACAAGAGAATCAACTGGGACGACTACGAATGGGTTCGCGATCACTGCACCACCTGCGCGGAGGTGGGGGCTGAAGTGGGCGGCAGCGCGGACCTGCAGCAAGACGGCATTGAGTTCCCAGGAGCAATAGTCTTTGGCGCGACTGCGAACATGGTCGACATCGAGGACAAGACGATCGAAGAAGGTCGCTTTATCACGAATGACGAAGTGCAGCGATCGGCGCTAGTTTGCGTTCTTGGTGGTGACATCAAAGATAAGTTCTTCCCGAACAGCAGCGCGGTCGGCAAGACGTTGAAGATTCGCGGTCTGCCGATGCGTGTCGTTGGAGTAGAGGAAAAGCGCGGGGCCTTCTTGGGCGACTCGTTCGACCGGCACGTTTACATTCCCGTCACTACTCATTTGCAGATCTGGGGACGCAACGGTCTGCAGATTCACGGCAAGGGTCGGAACCGCCAGACATTTCAGGGAACAATCGAAGACGCTCGCGTTGCCATGCGAAACAAGCATCGACTGAAGGGAAATGAAGAGGATGACTTTGGTGTCGTGAACGTTGAAGAGCTCAACAACCAGATCGATCAGTTCACAGGCAGCATTGCCGCAGTAGTCGTTCCGATTACGCTGATCACTCTGATTGTCGGTGGCATCGTTGTCATGAACATCATGCTGGTGAGCGTTACGGAAAGGACTTTCGAAGTCGGGCTACGCAAAGCGGTGGGTGCGACGAGGAAGCAGATCCTGCTCCAGTTCCTGATTGAATCAGCCATTCTCTGCATTCTGGGTGGGGTAATCGGACTGCTGCTCGCCTGGGGGGTTACGCAATTGATCACGATGCTGGCGTCGATCACGATGACGATCACGCTTGGCTACATTCTTTTGGCGCTGATTGTGTCTACGGCCATCGGCATGGTTGCGGGGATCTATCCGGCGTTCAAGGCTGCCAGACTCGATCCCATTCTGGCATTGACTCATGCCACGTAAAGGCAGCGGAAGGATTTTATGAAGCTACGATTTCCCAGAGGAGTATTACGCGAGACGTTGGTGATGGCGCTCGACAGCGTGCGCGCCCACAAGTTCCGCAGCTTCCTGACGGTGCTGGGAATCGTGATCGGTGTCATGACAGCGATCACTATCGCTTCAATTCTGACGGGCTTGCGACAAAACATCGTGGCCATGATCGAAGAATATGGCACGAACAACATCTACGCCTTTCACCTCTCAACCGGGCCGCGAGTCAGCGAAGATCGTTCGGAGCGCACGCGTAAACCGCTCACCGTTGACGATGCTGAGACTATTCGCACTCAAGCGAGCGCTGTGGAAGACGTCGCGAAAGTAGCTCCTAACGTCGGCTACAGCGGTGGCCCATTTGACGACAACGTTACTTATCAAGGACACAACTATCGCTGGGGAAACACGCAAGGTGTGTCGCCTAACTACGCCGATATCTCGAACATCACTCTCAAGGAAGGCCGGTTCATCAGCGAGATGGATGAACAGCAGCGCGCCAACGTATTAGTCATCGGCGTGAACGCAGCGGATGCTCTGTTTCCCGGGCAGCAGGATCGAATCGCAGGAACGCAGGTGCGCATGGGCGGCTACAACTTCGAGATCATTGGCGTTCTTGAAAAGCGCAAAGCCGGGTTCTTTGGCGAAAACGAGGAGGACAACGCAGTCTTCCTTCCCTTCCGTACTGCGCAAAAAGTCGCACCGGCGAAGGGTCACATACTGCTTGTCATCAAAGCCCGGTCGGGACAAGTGACCGAAGCATTAACTCAGTCTGAAGAGATTCTGCGAAGGCGGCGCAACGTCAAGTTTTCCGACCGGGACAACTTCGACATCAAGACGGCCGACAAGTTTATCGAACAGTTTGACAGCATCACGGGAATGGTTGGCCTGATCGCGATCGCCATCTCGAGCCTCGGCCTTTTGGTTGGAGGCATAGGTGTCATGAACATCATGCTCGTCAGCGTCACGGAGCGCACGAAGGAGATTGGTGTGCGTAAGGCTCTGGGTGCCCGCCGGCGCGACATCGTTCGTCAGTTCCTCTTTGAAGCGATGACGCTAACGTTCCTCGGCGGGATCATGGGTGTTGTTCTGGCGGTGGGAATCAGTCGGATCATTATGCTCGTCATTCCCAGTCTGCCGGCTTCCATCCCTGCCTGGGCCGTGATTTCTGGGCTTACAGTTTCTATCGGTGTCGGGCTGCTCTTCGGCGTTTGGCCGGCACGCAAGGCTTCACGACTCGATCCGATTGAATGTCTCCGCTACGAATAACTCCAGCGCGTTCTCCCGAATACCTCTATACTTAGTTTGTGCTCTCTGTCGCGGTCGGTGACGAAGAGTGACCGTGCGGCCGACTTGCCGCAACTCCTTGGAGTGCGCTGACCTCTTAGCGCTTTGGTCCGTTGCGATCTGTCGCGACGAGGGTGCGATTGATTCAGACCTGGATTACCCCACGTTGAGGACTAAAGCGCCGACAAGGTCGCCGTACTCCAGGGAGTTTAACCCTTTTCAATGTTTGGAAAATCGCTTCATTAGC
The DNA here is from genome assembly GCA_040005515.1 of bacterium. Classification (GTDB taxonomy): domain Bacteria; phylum Acidobacteriota; class Blastocatellia; order Pyrinomonadales; family Pyrinomonadaceae; genus PSRF01. Next base: position 14,995 of record JBDTYQ010000012.1, on the reverse strand, counting down.
GTTCCTTTTGTAGCTCGTCACACTTAATGCCTAAGACTCCACATCGCGATCTAGTCAAAGAGTTTCTGACTTACATTCAAGTTGAGAAGGGACTCGCGCGACACACTTTAGAGAGTTATGCGCGAGACCTCGCGCGATTGGATAAGTGGGCGACGAAGTGCGGCAAGCAGATTCAAGAGCTGGAACGACCCGACCTGCGAAAGTGGATTGCACAGCTCTCGCGCGAAGGCCTGGCGCCGTCCTCCGTCGCACGGGCCGTTAGTGCCGCGCGCGGTTTCTTTCGCTTCCTCATGCTCGATGGGCATATCAAAAAGCAACCCACTGAAGATCTCGATACGCCGCAGCGTTTTGCCTACCTGCCCCAGTTCCTCACCGAAGATGAAATCAATCAACTATTGTCCGCACCGGATGTCGACACCGAAGAAGGCGTTCGGGACCGCGCATTGCTCGAGGTGATGTACGCCGCTGGTCTTCGCGTTTCTGAGCTCGTCACTTTGAAGCAGGCGGATGTGGACATTCATGCGGGTCTGATCGTTTGCCACGGGAAAGGCAGCAAGGAACGGCGTGTGCCCATCGGCAAAAGCGCGGTTAACTGGTTACAGCAATACTGCGCGCTCAGGGCAGCCTACGGAAAGACCTCGGCGTCCATGTTCATCAATCGCGGGGGACCACTGACGCGCCAGTTTGCGTGGGCCTTGATTAAACGCTACGCCGCCAAAGCCGGAGTGAAAGACATCTCGCCACATACTCTGCGCCACAGCTTTGCGACGCACCTGCTGCAAAACGGCGCGGATTCGCGCTCGGTCCAGGCTTTACTCGGCCACAGTGATATTTCTACAACACAGATCTACACGCATATCACCGACCGCCAGCTACGTTCGTCATACGATCGACACCACCCGCGAGCCCGCGCCGTATCGGCTATTGAGAAGAAGAAAGACTGACGAGCCTCCTGCACGATGTTTCTCCCGACAAAACCCTCCGCAGAACGAATTCGCCAGTTTCTTTCTTCTCAAAGCGATGCACCGTTTTCTTATCCGGAAGTAGGCGCGACTCGTGAGAAGCCGCCCGCCGGTTACACGGTAGACCACAATCGGATCAAACTCGGTCAGGGAAAAGAGGTTTTCGATAGAGGAATCGCCGCACTGAAAGATTGGAAACAATTCGAGCTTGGATGGGTCCGCATAGTGCCAGCGGGCGCACCAATCGAAGTCGGTTCAATCGTAGCTGTCCTGACGCAGCATTTTGGTTTCTGGTCACTCAACGCGTGCCGGGTTGTTTACCTGATTAACGAAAATGGGCCAGTGAAGAAGTTCGGCTTTGCTTACGGGACGCTCGCGAGTCACGTCGAGCGCGGAGAGGAACGCTTCACGATTGAGTGGCATGCGGAGGATGACTCGGTTTGGTATGACATCCTCGCTTTCTCACGCCCTAATCAATACCTGGTTCGCCTTGGCCTTCCACTCGCGCGCCGTCTCCAGAAGCGATTTGCTCGTGGCTCGTTGGCAGCGATGGCTGCAATCGCCAAATAAGTCCAACGTCCAACGTTCAATGTCCAACGTCCAAAGCCGGTAACGCAACGACCATACGTTCGTCTTAAACATTTATTCCGGTACGAGCACTCATAACTCCTGAGACCTTGGACCTTGGACCTTGGACCTTGGACCTTGGACTTTGGACTTTGGATAGGCCAGCAACGAAAATATTGCCTATCGCCATCCGATAAGAGTAGAGTAGCGCCCGTTCGGTAATGTGCTGAACTCCACCCAACAAGCCTCGCCGATTTAAGCGCTTCAGGCTACTTACTAGCCGCCACCATTTCGATCCGGGCAAACTGACAAGGCTTGACGTTATACCGGAGAAGCTTATGCAGCCCCCTAAGAGAGTCCTGGTAGCGACATCCCCACGAAAACGAGTGCTGGTCGTCAACTGCTATTTTGATGACTCACGGCAACCAATCCATCGCACCACAAAGGTCCCGCAAGCAGTCGGCCCGATTTATCTCGCCGGCGCGTTCACACGCGAGTTGTGCGATGTCGTTTGTTATACCGAAGTCGCAAGTGGACCACTCGAAGATGAAACGCTGCTGTCCGGTGTCGACATGCTCGTGCTCACCGGACTTACAAATGGCTTCGATCGGATGCTGCACCTCACTGCCTACGCTCGCACCAAAAATCCGAAGGTGATCGTTGTCGCCGGAGGTCCGGCTGTACGCGCCCTGCCCATTCTGGCGCGGAAGTTTTTTGACTACACATGTCTCGGCGATATTGAGGAATTGGTGGAAGTGGTTCGTGCAGCGTTCGGTCCGGAGTACGTCGCATCACGAATGCTTCCGCGATACGACCTCGCTTACTGGCTGGGGAGAATCGGTTACGTTGAGACGACGCGCTACTGTAATTTCCACTGCGCGTTCTGTTCGCTCACAGGGGAGGGCCGGTCTTATAAGACTTACGAGCTTGATTACATCCGGCAACAAATCCTTGCATCAGGCAAACGCAGCCGAATGTTCTTCATCGACAATAATTTTTACGGTAGCGATCGTCACCATTTCCACGCGCGGCTGGATCTAATCAACGAGATGCGCGCGCAGGGTCAGTTCCAAAAGTGGGGCGCTCTTGTAACGAATGACTTCTTCCTGCGCGAGGAAAACCTAAAACTCGTGAAGCAGGCGGGATGCGAGTTGCTTTTCAGCGGACTTGAATCTTTTGATAACAACTGGTTGCGGAACTTCAATAAACTGCAAAACACTACTGCGCCGCAAGTGGAAATGATCAGCAAGGCGCTAAATGCCGGGATCGTTTTCTCGTACGGCTTAATGGTTGATGTAACCAGTCGCAGCGTCTCAGACCTGCGTCGCGAACTGCGCTTCATAACTGGCACGCCGGAAATCACACTGCCTTCCTTCGTCACGCTCTCGATACCGCTGCTCGGCACGCCCTATTTTTATGAGTGTCTACAGCGCGGCTCAATTCTTCCCGAAACCAAATTGCGCGATATGGACGGCACGACGATCATGCAGAAGCCTGTCGATCCCGTCAGTGAGGTCGTGAAATTTGTAGACGACGTACAGAGCTTGCGAGGCTATCACGCACGAACGATCAGACACGCGGTGGGGTTCTCGCGACTCTATCGCTCGAAGCTGACTAAGACGCAGCTGATCCTGGCGCTCGGCGCCGGCCTGCTGGTTTGCGCGCAACCACTGACCGGGTCCCTCACAAGTTTTGGATGGATCAAGAACCGCCCGAGGCGACGAACTTATGTCAGCAGCACCGAACCGCTGGACCACATGTACAAGCCCGCCTTCAGAGTCGACTCGCGCTTTGAGAGTTATTTTAAACCGACAATGGTCACCGATAAGAGCGGTGCGCTGCATGAAGACCTGATCAACTCCGGTCTGCTTTTGAATGCTCCGCGAAAAGCAGTGGCTCACGCGTAGTTGTTAGCGAGACTGGCCCAGTGAGGCTCGCTCCCGCTGCACCAGGACGCGCCGCAGTATCTTTCCCGCCGGACTCTTGGGAATCTCACTGACAAATTCGATTTTCCTGATACGCTTGTGGGGCGCTACGCGCGCAGCAACGAAGTCAGTGATCTCTTCGACAGTCGCTTTGTCTCGCAGCACAATAAACGCCTTGGGTACCTCTCCGGCTTCCTCATCAGGACTGGGAATCACTCCAGCATCGGCGATCGCGGGGTGAGAAAGCAAAACCGCTTCAAGCTCTGCAGGAGCCACCTGTCGTCCTTTGTACTTAATCAACTCCTTCAAACGATCGACGACAAACAGGCAGCCCTCCTCATCGGCGTAACCAATATCGCCGCTGCGCAGCCAACCCTCACTGTTAATCATCTCCGCTGTTGCCTGCGGATTTCCCAGATAGCCCTTCATCACCTGAGGACCTCGCAGCCAGATCTCTCCTTCTTCACCGGGAGCGAGTTCAGCACCGTTCGCTGGATTAGCGATTTTGCATTCAGTGCTCGGCAGGCAATAACCAACTGAACCTGGTTTGTGAGGGCGCGAGGGAATACTGACATGAGAGAGTGGGCTTACTTCGGTTAACCCGTATCCGTATCTGATCTGGCAACCAAGGCGCTCAGTACAGGCCTGGGCCACGCTTTCGGGAAGGGACGCCGCGCCACAGTGGATCAGTCTCAGTTGGGACAGGTCGGCCTTTTCTACTTCGGGCGCACGAGCGAACGCTAAGACAAGAGGCGGCACAAGCGGCGCGACTGTCACTCTATGTTGCTCGAGGGTGCGAAGGAATTGTCCGAGGTCATAGCGGGGCAAGGTAACAACAGTTGCTCCTTGAGAAAGCGCGAGGTTAGCGACGACATGTAAACCGTAAAGATGGTACATCGGCACAACGCAAATCATCGTGTCGTCTTCGGCAAGCGGATCGTTAGCGCGTATCTGACACAACATCGAGACGAGATTACGATGCGTGAGCATCACCCCTTTCGGAAATCCGGTGGTCCCGCTTGAATATGGCAGCGCCGCGATATCCTCTCGTACATTGACGTTCGCCCGCGGGATGGACCCGTCATTGCTGAGTAAGGAAGACAAAGGAATTGCGCCTTCAGCCTCCCCAATGACAAAAGTCTTTTCGATACCAGAGGGTTGCGCCGAATCGCCCACGTTGTCGAGCAACTCCGGAACGGTGAGCAGAAATCTGGCGCCCGAATCCTGCAGTTGAGTTTCTATTTCTTCGACGGTGAACAGTGGCGGCACCATAGTCGTGGCTCCGCCAAGTAAGGCGACGGCATGAAAGGCGAGCACGTATTCAGGAAGGTTCGGACAATAGATAGCGAGAACATCGCCCTTTCTAAGTCCCTGTGCGGCAAAGCCGGCGGCGAGGCGATAGATCGTTGGAGCCAGTTCGGCATAGGTGATGGTGCGACCGGTTGCGCCGTTGATGAGCGCAGGCTTTGAACCAAACTCGCCGGCGCGTTGCAGGACAAAGTCCGTCAATGGGACTTCTGGAATCGTTACCGCGGGGTGAGGGCTGGTGAAGATCATACGATGATTTCCTATTGGGCGATTGTCCGATTGCCGACTTCCGATTGCCGAGTGCCGATTTGAGAAGCGCCGCGGCCGAGGTTAGCGGCAGTTCCCGGTCGGTTATGAGCGTTCGACTGGTTTGCGTCGTTCGGTTCGGTTAGTTTGCACCGTCGGAGTGCTTCCCATAATTCGATTGGGTTGCATGAAACATTCGATTGGGTTGCATCGTCGTTGTGTTCCCATCATTGACACCTTAAGTGCGATTGACTTCGAGAGAATCCAAACTAATCGGCAATCAGATCGCCAATCGAAAATCACCCAAACGGCTCGTCGCGTTCCTTTACTGCCTGTTTGAAGCCAACTTCAGCCGCGCGCTTTTGAAACGCGTAACCTTCTTCAGTATGACGTGCAATGCCGTCGAAGAGTGTTCCAAGCAACTGTGTAGAATTGAGACCCTGGCCCACCATCGTCTGGTTAATGAGAAGCTTCATCATCACGAGCTGATTAACGGGCAACCGCGCAATCCGTTCCAGCAGACTCTCGAACCGTTCGTCCAACTTGTCCGCAGGAGGGGCTTCAGTGGCCAGGCCCCACTCCATTGCCTGCTTGCCAGTGAGGCAGTCTCCCGTGAACAACAGTCGCTTCGCTTTCTCTACTCCAATGCGATAGGCCCATAGCGCAGTGGTGGGCACGCCCCACGCGCGCGCGGGCGGGTACCCGATCGAAGCGGTCTCTTCAATGATCAGTAGATCGGAGCAGAGCGCGATGTCTGTGCCGCCCGCCACGCAGAAACCGTGTACCTTACAAATCACAGGCTTATCGCTGTGAAAGAGACTCATGAATCCGCGCACGTTGCGGTTCATCATCGTGTAGTCAAGCATGGGATCCCACGTTTGCTCAGGATCATGGTTGTGCAGTTGCACCTCCGGATCCATCGGTGAGCCCGCGGGCCAACTCATCATTTCGCCTCCGAGCTTTTGCTCTGCAGCCAGGACAAGATCGTAGCCGCCACAAAAGCCCTTGCCGTTTCCCGCCAGAGCGATCACGTGAACCTTAGGATCAAGATTGGCGCGTTCTACACAGCCGGCGAGCTCGGCAGGCATCTCGAGCGTAATGCCGTTGCCACGTTCAGGGCGGTTGAGCGTGATTCGCGCGATGCGTCCGGTTACTTCGTAGGTAAGAGTTTTCAGGGTGTCCATGTTGTAGGAGTCAGTAGCCAGTAGTCAGTAGTCGGTAGTCAAAGCGGTAGCGATAGCTCCTTAATTAAAGCCAGGGACGAGCATGCGAGTCATTTTCACAGGGTCCTTGATTCTCTGGCTCACCATCCACTCGTCGGCCTCAGCGAGCAGTTTTACTCCGCGTTCGTTATCCAGAATTTCGCCCAGCCGCCGACGCGTCGCCGCCGCATAGAGTTCGATATCCGCCAGACTGAAACCTTCGATTGCCTCAGCAAGCAGTGAAACCGCTTTGGTTTTCTCGTTCCGCCGGTTGGCGATGCCGGCACGCACGAGGCCTGCAAACGGAGTTGCCCACGGCATGTTCTCACCGGCAATCCGCCGCGCCATCTTTTCCGCGACCAGCAGTCGCCGCCCGTTGTCCCCGCTGTTCCCCGCGGTTGCCAGCGCGGCACGCGCTCGTAGATGCATCGCCTCTATCCGCAATACCTGGATCCTCAGCAGCATGGAATCCTCGAGCCCTTTCCATTGTCCTTGCAGATGTTTCCAAACTACTTCTGTATCGCCTGTGTACAGTTCAATCTGAGCGAGCGCGTGCATGGCACTGTAATGCTGCAGATGAAATCCTTCGTGAGGCCAGGCCTTGAGCGCTTCGATTGCTTCACCACGCGCGCGATCCGGATCATCTGCGGCAAGCCAAACGAGATTGAGGCGCGTGCGCAGATCTGTCGCCGCGAAAACGTTTCCTTCTTCAAGCGCCGCGCTGAGCAGAATCGGAACACGGCGCGAGACTTCCGCAACCTCGCCGAGGTAGAGCATCGCGCTCAACATGAAGCGATTCGCAATCGATAATTCCCAGGTCACGCCCGTGCATTGATCTCTCAGTATTTCCGCGGCGCGCTCGCAGAGTTCCGCTGCAGTCTTCCAGTGCCCGCTGAGATAAGCGCAGACGCCGGTGGCCCAGATAGAAAGCCCGATGGCGTGTGGGTGGCCGGTTCGCTGCGCCAGGTCTTCGGCACGCTGTGCGATCTCCATAGCCCGCTTGCGTGCCGGGCCACCGCGCGAGGCGCTCTGCGCAGCTTCAAACGAGAGGGCGCGCGCGATACGAAACGGCTCGCCCGCCTTCAGCGCCAGTAACAACTGGCGGCTTTGGAAATCGGCTCCGCGGATCAGATCAACTGCACCCAGACCTGCAGCCACCGCCCAGCAGATATCGATACGAAATAATTCTGACTCGGGAATCTCGCTCGCTTTGCGCTCAGTGAAATTGAGTCCGCGGAGACGAATACGAAGTCTCTTCCAGAGCAACGCGAGCAAGGCGCGCTTAGGACCGGCCGGTAGAGTGAAGCCCACAGCTGCAAGCACCGAGCGAATCACCTCCAGGCCTTCTTTAATATGTCCGCCCATCAGCAACTGCTCAGCTGCGCGCCGTTTGAAATCCAAACTTCGCGCTGCCGATGTTTCCTCGGCCAGGTCGAGAAAGGCCTGAGCTGCTTCAGCCGGGCGTCCGGCATTCACAAGGGCTTCCGCCAATCCGCGCTTCATCTCAATAAGCTCAGTGCCGCGCCCCGGCGCCAACTCAAGCGCGCGCCGATAGAACGCCGCGGCGCGATCGAACGCGAGTGCCACCGCTGCTTTCTTCGCGGCAACTGCGGCGTGAGTAGCAGCGCGCATTCTCTCTCCCGCGCCCATGTAATGTTCGAAGAGCGCTTCCGGATCGTCGATGCCGCGCGTTTCAATCGCGTGGGCCAAACGCCGGTGAATGTGCATCACACTAGCTCGGTTGAGTTGCGAAGCGAGTGTCTCTCGAATGCGATCGTGGTAAAGCTCTACAGTGTGCTCAGAGCCGCCGCTCCGCAGAAACTGCGCCGCGCGCAGCGAACTAACCAGTGGCAACTCGTCTCCAGAAAGTCCGGCAGCCTGGTAGGCTACTTCCGGGTTGATTGGACGGCCGGCGACGGCGAGCGCGTCGATAAACGGTCGCGTGCCCTTGGGCAACTGGGCCAGTCGCGCTTCCAACATCACGCCGAGAGTGATTCCCGTAGTTGCTGACTCGTCGCTTGCAACTGCATATCGGGCGAGCTGTTCCAGAAGAAAGGGATTTCCTCGCGCCTCCCTAACGATCGAGTCGACTACAAATTCAGACGCGAGAGCCCCCGACGGCACTAAGTCTCTTACGAGGTTCTGCACGAGGGTGTGAGCCTCCAACTGACTGAGCGCTCCGACACGCAGCTCACGGCAACTTTCGATGCCCGTGTTTTCCAGAAGGCTTCTGAGGAAAGGCTTCGTCTCGATCTCTTCAGTACGAAAACTCGCCAACAATAACAGCGACGGTGCATCAGGGGGACGCAGCAGTTCTTCCAGGAGTGTGGTGCTGTCGGCGTCGGACCATTGCAAGTCGTCGATGTATAAAACCAACGGCTGCCGATCCGAGATGCGGCCCAACAGCTCGCGCAGGGCCGCAAACGCGCGCCGCCTCAGGGTGAAGGGATCAGGAATTTCCTGCTCGCGTTGAGGCGCATTAAAGACGGCATCGACTTGCAGCATCACCGGAAACAAACGAGCAAGCGCCAGTACGTCTCGCGGCATCAGCGCCTCTGCCTTCGCTTCCGGAAGCGCCATGAGGTACCTCGTTAGACTGTCGATCACGCCGTCAAGCGCTTTATAGGGAACGGACTCGCGCTCGTAGCACCGACCCTCAAGAACCACCGTTTCGCTATCGCGACTGATTAGATCATCCAGGAAGTGTCGCACCAGCGCAGTCTTGCCCATTCCCGATTCGCCGTGCACATAAAGAGTCACCGTTTGTCCGCCGCGTGTTGCTGAAAATGCCTCATGCAGTTGACCCGAGTGCGCTTCGCGGCCGACAAACGGAGCACCGTTCGATGAACCGACGGATACCGGCATTAATGGGCGGTGCCATGGTCCAGTCTGTCCTTCACCAAGTGCGCGTAACACCTGGCGCCCAGAGGGCCGCCGCTCGGGATTGCGACGCAGCAACTTGACGGCAAGCAGATTGAGATCCCGCGGCACACCGGGAACAAGATCTGCCGGCGCGGGAGGATCCACGCTCTGCTTTTCCATCATTACTTCAAAAAACTTTCCTGAGAAAGGAAGCCGTCCGGTCAGTGCCTGGTACAGCATCACCCCAACGCTATACCAATCACTCGCGCGCGATATGGGAAGCTGTGCTCCCTGCTCGGGCGACATATAGTCAGGAGTGCCGGCGAGGTTCATGCTGTCATGCATTCCCCGCCCTTCCACTTCGGCCACAAGACCAAAGTCGAGTATCACCACCCGGCCTTCTCTAGTGACGAGGACGTTTGAAGGCTTGATATCTCGATGTAGCTTGCCTGTTTCGTGCAGACCATGCAGGCCTTCCGCGAGTTGCCGCATCGCCCTGCCGAGGAGATCGAGATCCAGTTTTGATCGGGAGAGCCGGGTATCGATCACAATCTCGACCGGCTCGACATCGAAGGAGGTGGCGGCTGTGATATCCAGTTCCTGTGTTTCAGCCTCATAGTCAGCCATCGCCTGATACTTCCGATCGCGCTCGCTGGGAGAGGAACGCTGCAGTGTCTCCGTCATCGAGATCTGACTGCGTTTGGCTTTGTAACCCGGACGCACGTACTCGAGAAAATTTACGCCCTGCACAAGTTCCATCGTAAAGAACCAGTACTCGCCATCGGACATGAACTCGTAAAGCGACACGAGATTCGGATGGGCCACATCGGCGAGTGAGCGAAATTCATTTTTGAAGCGCGAGATGTGTGCGGCCTCTGTGCGCGTGAGTGCTTTAAGTGCAACGACTTTGTCGGTCACGCGGTCATGAGCTTCGTAGACCACGCCCATACCGCCGGAGCCGAGTCGCCGGCGGATCCTGAACCTTTCTGTGCCTTCAAAATCGTGACTTGTTTGCGTCATGAGCTGGCGACCTGCGGGATTGACAGGCGCACGTCTGAGATTTGAATTGTAAGACGGGAGTTAAAAAAGCACCACCGGAATAGTAAACCTCTCAAAGGATGTGGCAGCGAGAGGATGAGCGGGGGCCGAAATCTCTCGTCTCCGCCACAACAGACTACATAGTGATATTCTGGTCTGAGATAACAAATTGTCACCGGATCATCGAGTGCAGAGATTCACATAGGAGAACTAACAATGGACTGGCGCGTCTTCATGACAACGTTCGGCGTAATTTTTCTTGCGGAGATGGGAGACAAAACCCAGCTTGCGGCGCTGACCATGGCGGCACAATCTAAAAAGCCCTGGCCAGTATTCATCGCCGCTGCCCTGGCCCTGACAGCTGTTTCAGCGCTCGGAGTGGTGGTCGGAAGCGTGCTCGGTGAATACCTTCCGCTGAGCTGGATTAAGCGCTCGGCCGCTTGCGCTTTCATTCTTATCGGTGTCTTGATCCTCGCCGGAAAGTTTTAGCCCGGTCGTCATCATTCAGCAATCAGATCCAGCCCGGAGGTTCTCCGCATGCCACATACACCGCACATCGAGCGGCACTTCACGGCCAGCGAAGTCGTACGCGACATCGTGATCGGAATGTCCGATGGCTTGACCGTCCCCTTTGCGCTCGCTGCTGGTCTCACAGGTGCTGTTAGTTCAACACACATCATCGTCACCGCCGGCCTCGCTGAAATCGCTGCCGGTTCGATAGCAATGGGACTCGGAGGCTACCTCGCGGCCAAGAGCGATGCGGAGCATTACGCGAAAGAACGTGAGCGAGAGAAGCGGGAGGTTGCGGAGATCCCTCAAGAAGAGATGCGCGAGGTGGCCGAAGTATTTCATTCGTACGGTCTGACCGAAGCAGAGACCTGGCCGATCGTCGAAGCACTGCGGAAACGACCGCAACAGTGGATTGATTTTATGATGCGTTTTGAGCTGGGCCTGGAGAAGCCGGATCCGAAGCGAGCTCTTGTCAGTGCCTTGACGATCGGAGGCGCCTACGCTGCTGGAGGTTTCGTACCACTCACGCCCTATATCGTTTCGAATGATGCCGCTCGGGCATTGCTATTTTCTATCGCTGTAACGTTGTTGACTCTATTTGTTTTTGGCTTCATCAAAGGTCGCTTCACAGGAATGCGACCGGTGCGTAGTGCTTTGCAAACCGCTTTCATCGGCAGCGCGGCAGCCGGCGCGGCGTTCCTGATTGCGAAACTCATTTCGGAATAGACGCAAGCGCCCAGATTCCTGAGCGGCAAAAGGCGCGGAATATGATAGCCAGGGCAAAGCACACGCGGTAAGCCTCAGGCTTACCGAAAGCTTCTTGTAATTCTTAGTCTCTGCCTGCATGCCAGAGGCTTCCGGCAAGGAATGCGGCGGAGCCGCTCGCTATCTTTGCGTCTCTGACTCTATGCTTCCCCGCGTCCCCCTTTCCCCCGACTCCCCGTTCGGCCTGCAAAATCTCTTGTATGCGTTTGGACTCCGATCCCAGTCAGGGTAGAATGCGAACACTCTAGGAGTGCCGCAAGTACTCATTTCACGCCAGTTTCTAAGAGGCGGGCGTACCTCATACCTCTAAAAGTTGTATCGGAGCGTTGCCGGTAGGATCGGTGACTACCGGTAATTTTTTAACGCTATTCGTGTGTTTGGGAGAATTATGAAAACTTTTCGCAGCTTCTTTATCGCGGTTTCTTGCATGCTGCTACTGAGCGCATCGGCACTGGCGCAGAGCGTCGTCGTAAACAAATACTTTAACTCCGGTACCACTTCCGACATCGTGGAACTGGTTGTCATTCAAGACGGGCTCGACATGCGCGGCATGATCATCAAAGACTTTTCCAGCAGCATGGCCAACGATGGGGGCGGCAAGTATCAGTTTTCCACCGACGCTTTGTGGAGCAGCATCCCAGCCGGGACAATCATTGTCCTGCGCAACGACACAAGCGCTGCGGATACCGTTGTCGGAGGTGGCGATTACAACCTCGACCTTGGTATGAAGAATACGACTTACTTCGCAGCGGCCGGGACGGGCTCCTTCGACATTGCCACTACTGAGATGGTCATGATTAAGGCGGCCGGAACTGGGGATACGGGCGTTACAGGAAGCATCCATGCGTTGGCTGGCGGCACGGCAGGCGCGCAATTCACCGCTGCACCAACTCCCAAGCTACGAGCAACCGGGACTTCCGGAACCAATCAGTTCGTTTTTGCCAACAACTCCACTCAGTCCCTCGCGGACTTTAACGGCACCGACGCGACGGGCGCAGCGACGGGTCTGACGTTCGGATCAGGCAACAACGCAAACAATACCGCTTACATCAACTCGCTTCGCGTTCCGGTTGTGATTACAGAGCCAACCATCCAGGCGTCGAATGTTAATTTCACCGCTGTAGGGTCCACCACGCTGACGGTCAACTGGACCAACGGCGATGGCGCAAGGCGCTTGGTTCTGATGAAGGCGTCCGCGCCGGTTGATGCGGCTCCGTCGGACGGAGTGGGCTATGGTCCGAGTACGCAGTTCGGTTCGGGCGCGCAAATCGGCAGCGGCAACTTCGTAGTCTTCTCCGGCACAGGCAACTCTGTAGTCGTAACCGGTCTTACTCAAAACACTCCCTACCACGTCGCAGTTTTCGAATACAACGGCACGAATGGAACCGCAGACTACCTGACCACATCGCCCGCTACCGGCAATCAAACGACAGCCGTGGCCTACACCATCAGCGGCCATGTACAGCAACAGGGTGGCACCGGGATCAGTGGCGCGACCATCACGCTCACGGGCGGACCTCTCGAGGTAACTACCAGTACGGATGCGAGCGGCAACTACACATTGACGAACGTAGACGCGGGTGGAAACTACACGGTCTCTGCGGCCGCAGCGGGATTCATCGTCACTCCTGACTCGCAGACCTTCAACAATCTGAGCAGCAATCAGACCGCCGACTTCAACGCAACACCGAAAGTAATCATCAGTGAGTTTCGCTTCCACGGTCCTGACCCGGACGGAGGCGGCCCATTGACAGGGGCTACCGATGAGTTCGTTGAGCTGTATAACCAGACCGACACGCTCATCGACATTTCTGGTTGGGCCGTTGTCACGTCTGACAACGTCACCACAGCGAAGTTCATCGCGCCCAGCGGAACGCTCTTGCAAGGGCGTGGTCATTTGCTAGTCACCGGAGCCGGTTACAGCCTCGGGGGCTATGCCGCTTCGGATGGCAGTTTGAGTGGGGACATTCCAGATGGCGCGGGAGTCACGCTTTTTAATAACTCTACAACATTTAGTTCGGGGACCAAGCTCAACGCGGTCGGCTTCGGCAACGTCAGTGACCCAACTTATCGTGAGGGTGGCGGACTTGCTCCGTCAGCTGGTATCAGTACCGATGGTGAGTATGCCTTTGCGCGCAAGCTGACAACCGGGATTCCCCAAGCGACCGGAGACAACGCCGCTGACTTTGTCTTTGTAGCAACCGACGCCGGTACCTATGACGGCGTGCGGGCAGTGCTTGGTGCGCCTGGGCCGGAGAACCGCAATAGTCCGGTGCAGCGCAACGCCACGATCAAGGCCAGCCTGATCGATGTCCAGCAGCCGTCTACTTCACCTCCTAACCGGCTTCGTGATGCGACTCCAAACAGCTGTGGTGGCCCCAACTGCCCACTCGGCACGTTGACGATCAGGCGTGCGTTTAAGAACAGTACCGGAGCCCCAGTTACTCAACTGCGCTTCCGCATCGTGGACATCACAACCCTCGGTTCGCCGGGCTCCGGGCCATCGCAAGCCGACCTGCGCGCACTGACTTCCGGCAACGTTACAGTGACTCTCACGAACGGCACGATGGTGACGGTCAACGGTCTCACGCTTGATACGCCGCCCACTCAGAATCTTGGTGGTGGCCTGCACTCAACAGTGACAGCGGGCTCGATCACGATGGCTACTCCCATCGGTGTCAGCGCTTCGGTCAACGTGCAGTTCACTCTCGGAGTGGTCCAGGGCGGAAGTTACCGCTTCCTCGTCAACGTCGAGGCGCCGCCGCCGCCGATCATCACGTCGACCGGCGAGCACCTGACGATGGGCAACCCATCGAATGCAGTTGTGGACGTAAGCCAGTTTGCGAACTACCTGCTCGACAAGCCGCAGTACGCAGTCTCTTATCATCGTGACCGCGGCATTCCCAATTGGGTGAGTTGGCATCTTGATCCCACGTGGCTCGGTAGCGCGCCGCGTCAGAATGATTTTCGTAACGACCCGTCATTGCCGGCAGGTTGGTATCAAGTTCAGAGCACGGACTATTCGGGTTCGGGCTTTGATCGTGGGCACCACACGCCTTCGGCTGATCGGACGAGCACCGTTGCGGACAACTCGGCCACGTTCTTTATGACCAACATGATGCCGCAGGCGCCTGCAAACAATCAGGGGCCCTGGGCCGATCTCGAAACCTATTGCCGCACACTTGTGGCTGCGGGTAACGAACTCTACATCGTCATGGGTGGATCCGGTCAGGGGGGCAGCGGTTCGAACGGAGGGACGACGAATACCGTTGCGGGCGGACGCGTCGTCGTTCCGTCGCAAACCTGGAAGGTGATCATCGTGATTTCGCAGGGGACGGATGATGTGAACCGAGTCACCACGACCACGCGGACGATTGCTGTGCTCATGCCCAACACGCAGGCAGTTAATACTGACTGGAGAGCTTCTCGCGTCAGCGTAGATCAGATTGAAGCCCTGACAGGTTTCGACTTTTTCTCAAATGTGCCGACAAACATCCAGGCCGTGATCGAAGCGGTCGTCGACAACCAGTAGTACTGTAAACATCGACTACGGGACAGCCTGCTCGTTTTCGCGGGCAGGCTGTTCTGCTTTAATAAGGGAAGAAGCATG